>NZ_JBNFOB010000027.1:0-15813 GCF_057364565.1 Micrococcus sp. LASM2_SD2
CGCGCCGCCGGGCGTCGACCCCCCGGGCCCCGAGGGGAGTCCCCATGGCGATCGAGGACTTCGCCCGCGTCGCCCCGCGCCCGCCGTGCCGAGACCGTCGAGGAGACCGCATGAACCCCCTCTCGCGTCAAGACGTGCACGAGGACGTCGCACGCCGCCATGTCACGGCCACCGCACCGGGGAAGGTGAACGTCTCCCTCCGTGTGGGCCCCCTGCGTCCGGACGGATACCACGACGTCGCCAGCGTGTACCTGGCCGTCTCCCTCACGGAGACGGTGACCGCCGTGGCCCGTGAGGACGGGGAGGTCACGGTCGGGCCCTGCCCCCGTCACGTCAGCCTCGTGGACGCCCATGACGTCCCCTGGGACGAGTCGAACCTCGCGCACCGTGCGGCCGTGCTGCTCCGTGAGCGCGCCGGGCTGGATCGAGACGCCCATGGTGTGGACCTCCAGGTGGCCAAGCAGGTGCCCGTGGCCGGCGGCATGGGCGGCGGCTCGGCGACGCGGCCGCCGCGCTCGTGGCCTGCTCGGCGCTGTGGAGCACCGGGCTCACCCGCTCGCAGCTCGCGGAGCTGGGAGCCGAGCTCGGCGCGGACGTGCCCTTCTCCGTGCTCGGGGGAGCGGCGGTGGGCCTGGGGACGGGGACCGAGCTGACCCCGGTGGCCGCCCGCAATCCGGTGCACCTCGTGGTGGTCCCCGCCGACGGCGGCCTCTCCACCCCGGTCGTGTTCGAGACCCTGGACCGGCTGAGGACCGAGGGCACGCTGGACGCGCCCGCCGCGGTAGAGGTCAACCAGGAGGTGGTGCGTGCGCTGGCGCTCGCCGACCCCCTGGCCCTGGCACTGGCCATGGACAACGATCTGCAGACCTCGGCGGTGACGCTGTTCCCGGACCTGTCCGACGTCCTCGACCTCGGCATGGACGAGGGGGCCCTTCGTGGGATGGTGTCCGGCTCCGGCCCCACGCTCCTGTTCGTGGCCCGTGACGAGCACGAGGCGGAGCGCCTGGCCACCGCCGTCAAGGAGCGGACCGGCATCGAGGCGATCGCCGTGCACGGCCCCGTGCACGGCGCCGGACTGCTCTGACATCCTGTGGGCCGGCGGCGCAGGCCGCACCCCACCTGACCTCACCACCGACCCCCTGACGTCCACCCGGACGCGGAAGGACTGGTACCACCCCTCATGGCACATCTGCTCGGCGCCGAGAACATCGGCATCTCCTTCGGCACCCGCACCGTCCTGGACGGGCTCTCGCTCGGCGTGGACGAGGGGGACCGCATCGGACTGGTCGGACGCAACGGAGACGGCAAGTCCACGCTGATGCGCATCATGGCCGGCCTGCAGGCACCGGATACGGGCCGGGTCACCCGGCGCGGAGGCGTCCGTGTGGGCGTGCTGGACCAGCGTGACGAGCTCGATCCCACGCACACTGTCAGGCAGGCCGTGGTGGGGGACGTGGACGACCACGTCTGGGCCTCGGAGCCCAGGATCCGGGACGTCTTCGACGGGCTCCTCGGCGGTCTGGACCTCGACCGCACCGTCGACGGGCTCTCCGGCGGCCAGCGGCGGCGCGTCGCGCTGGCCGCCCTGCTGGCGGACGACCACGACGTCCTCTTCCTGGACGAGCCCACGAACCATCTGGACGTGGAGGGCGTCGCCTGGCTCGCCCAGCACCTGAAGGGCCGCTGGCGCCCCACGGACGGCGGCCTCGTGGTGGTCACCCACGACCGCTGGTTCCTGGACACCGTCTGCACCCGCACCTGGGAGGTCCACGACGCCACCGTGGACCCCTTCGACGGCGGCTACGCGGCCTGGATCCTCGCCCGTGCCGAGCGGGCCCGGCAGGCGGCCGTGGCCGAGCAGAAGCGCCAGCAGCTGATGAAGAAGGAGCTCGCGTGGCTGCGCCGCGGCGCTCCCGCCCGCACCTCGAAGCCGAAGTTCCGCATCGAGGCGGCGAACGCGATCATCGCGGACGTGCCCGAGCCGCGTGACTCCGTGTCCCTGGCCAAGACCGCCACGGCCCGCCTCGGCAAGGACGTGCTGGACCTCGAGGACGTCTCGCTGTCCCTGGGGGAGAAGACGATCCTGGACCAGGTCACCCTCCGGCTGGCGCCGGGCGAACGGCTGGGGATCGTCGGTGTCAACGGTGCCGGCAAGTCCACCCTCCTCAAGCTCCTGGACGGCCGTATCCAGCCGGACGCCGGACGCGTCAGGCGAGGCAAGACCGTGGTCACCGCCACCCTCACCCAGGATGTGCACGAGTTGGACGAGGTCTCCCACCTCCGGGTCGCCGAGGTGATGGCGCGTGAGGGCTCCAGCTTCCAGGTGGGGGACAGGGAGATGTCCTCCGGTCAGCTGCTCGAGCAGCTCGGCTTCGGCACGGACCGCCAGTGGACGCCGGTGGCCGAGCTCTCCGGAGGCGAGCGGCGCCGGCTCCAGCTGCTCCGCCTGCTCGTGGGTGAGCCCAACGTGCTCTTCCTGGACGAGCCCACCAATGACCTGGACACGGACACCCTGGCGGCCGTCGAGGACCTCCTGGACGGGTGGCCGGGCACGCTCGTCGTCGTCTCGCATGACCGCTACCTGCTCGAGCGGGTGACGGACCACCAGGTGGCCCTGCTCGGCGACGGCGGCGTGCGTGGGCTGCCCGGTGGGGTGGACCAGTACCTCGAGCTGCGCGCGGCCATGCCGGCGGAGCGGGCACCGGACTCCGTGCGCACGGCGGCCCCGTCCGCCGGTGCCGAATCGGCGCCTGCGGGCCCGTCCCCGGCCCAGCGGCGGCAGGCCCGCAAGGACATGGCCCGGCTGGAGCGCCAGCAGGACCGGCTCCGGGAGCGTGCCTCCGCCCTCGAGGCGAGTCTCGCCGAGCTCAGCGATGCGCAGCGCTTCGGCGAGCTCGGCCCGGTCAACACCGAGCTTCAGCAGGTGAACACTGAGCTGGAGGCGGTGGAGGAGGAGTGGCTCGCGGCCGCCGAGCTCGCCGAATGAGGCCCTCGGTTCCGCATCCCACCTGCAGATGAGATGCGGAACACAGATTCTTCACATAGCCTTCTTCGCATAGCCTTGAATCCTCGTCGCGGCTTACAATCCGTGACGTATGAGAAAAGCCTGGGAGCGTCGGTCCGCATGGCCCTCGCCCCTCGGCTCCCGCGGCAGCGAGCAAGAGGACGAACGTGGCCACCATCCTGGAGACGCCGGCGGCACATGCCCGACCGGCACGGCCCCCGGAGCCGGAGGGCGAGCATCTGCTCGGCACCTCCTGGCACCGAGGCATCCCGCGCCTGCTCACCCTGGTGGACGCCGTCCTGATCCTCGTCTCGATAGTCTTCGCGGAGCTCGTCCGCTTCGGCCGGCTCGGTGAGCACATCCCCGGCACCGTCCTGCTGAACTACACCCTGCTCTCGGTGATCCTGGCGGTGGGCTGGGGCGTCACCCTCGCGTTCGTCGGCTCCCGGGACATCAGGGTCTTCGGGGTGGGGGCGGACGAGTACAAGCGCGTCATCAAGGGCACCCTGTACTTCTTCGGCCTCGTGGCCATCATCTCCTACGCCATCGCACTGGAGACGGCGCGCGGCTACGTGGCCGTCGCCCTTCCGGTCGGCCTGCTGGCCGTCCTCTGCGGCCGCTTCGTGGTGCGCACCTGGGTCGCCCGTTCCCGTGCCCGTGGCCGGTTCCGCCGTCGCATGCTGCTGGTGGGCGGCCCGGGAGCCGTGGCCCACGTGCACGACGCCCTCGTCTCCGAGGCCGGTGCCGGCTATGAGCCGGTGGCGGCGATCATGCCGGGCTACCGCTCCCGTGGCGATGACGTCCTGCCGATCCCGTGCCGCACGGACCTGAGCACCATCGAGGAGATCGTGGACTTCGCGGTGGAGAACCACGTGGAGGCCATCACCCTCACCTCCGGCGACCCGTTCCCGCCGCGGGACCTGCGCCGGCTCGGCTGGGAGCTGCAGGAACGCGGCATCACCCTGATCATGGCGCCGGCCCTCGTGGACGTCGCCGGCCCCCGCATCCACATGCAGCCGCTGGCCGGCCTGCCGCTGATCCACGTGAGCACCCCGCGCCTGTCCCGGGGCAAGGCGTTCTCCAAGCGGATGTTCGACGTGGTCGCCTCCGGCCTCGGCATGATCCTGATCTCGCCGCTGCTGCTCGGCGTCGCGCTCGCGATCCGCCTGGACAGCCCCGGGCCCATCCTCTTCCGGCAGGAGCGCATCGGCCTGCACGGCAGGCCCTTCACCATGCTCAAGTTCCGCTCGATGGTGCCGGACGCGGAGAAGATCAGGGCCGCGCTCACCTCCGACGCCGGGGACGAGAACGTCCTGTTCAAGATGAAGGACGATCCGCGCATCACCAAGGTGGGGCGCTTCATCCGGCGCACGAGCATCGACGAGCTGCCCCAGCTCATCAACGTCCTGCGCGGGACATGTCCCTGGTGGGGCCCCGGCCGCACCTGCCCCATGAGGTGGAGCAGTACGAGGACTACATCCACCGCCGGTTCCAGGTGCAGCCCGGCATCACCGGCCTGTGGCAGGTCTCCGGCCGTTCCAACCTCTCCTGGGAGGACGCGGTCCGCCTGGACCTGAACTACGTGGAGAACTGGTCCCTCCTCGGGGACATCGTCATCCTGGGCCGCACCGTCCGCGCCGTCACGGCCGCCGACGGCGCCTACTGACCTCGGCGCCCCCGGTCCGGGCACCGGACCCCGCCCTCCCGGCCGCCTCCTCCCTCCGCCCGGTCCGGGCACTCCGCCCGGTGGCCGGGGCGGAGCCGTGATGGAAGAGTGACGAGCGCGCGCGCGCGTGCGACGGTCCGCCCTGGTGTAATGGCAGCACGCCGGTCTTTGGAGCCGTGCAGTCTAGGTTCGAATCCTAGGGGCGGAACACGGTCCCGTCCGCCGGGGCCCACCCTCGACCGCCACCCCAGGAGGAGCGCAGGAATGTCCGAGACCACCGCCCCCCGCCCGTCCGCCGTGATCGTGCTGGCCGCCGGCCAGGGCACGCGCATGAAGTCCACCACCCCCAAGGTGATGCACCGCATCGGCGGCCGTTCCCTGGTGGGCCATGCCCTCCACGCCGCGGCGTCGCTGGACCCCGAGCACCTCGTGGCCGTGGTCCGTCATGAGCGGGACAGGGTGGCCGCCCACATCGAGGAGCAGCTGCCGGACATCGTGATCGCGGACCAGGACGAGGTCCCGGGCACGGGCCGGGCCGTGGAGCTCGGCCTCGAGGCGGTCCCGGCGGACACCGAGGGCACGGTGGTGGTCACCTACGGCGACGTCCCGCTGCTCACTCCGCAGACCCTCGCGGACCTCGTCTCCACCCACGAGCGGGACGGCAACGCCGTCACCGTGCTGACCGCCACCCTGGAGGACCCCACCGGTTACGGCCGCATCGTTCGTGACGCCGAGGGCCTCGTCGAGCGCATCATGGAGCACAAGGACGCCCTGGCCCACGCTGAGGCCACCGGAGACTCCTCCTTCGTGGAGATCGCCGAGGTCAACTCCGGCATCTACGCCTTCGACGCCGCCCTGCTGCGCCGCACCCTGCCGTCCCTGTCCACGGACAACGTCCAGGGCGAGAAGTACCTCACGGACGTGCTCGGCCTGGCCCGTGCCGAGGGCGGCCGCGTCGCCTCCGTCGGCACGGACGACGTCTGGGAGGTCGAGGGCGCCAACGACCGTCGCCAGCTCTCGGACCTGGGCCGGCAGCTCAACGACCGCGTGCTGCGCCGCTGGATGAAGGAGGGCGTCACGGTGATCGACCCGTCCTCCACCTGGGTGGACGTCACCGTCCAGCTCTCCAACGACGTGACCCTCAAGCCCGGCACCCAGCTGCACGGGACCACCACGGTGGGCAGGGACGCGGTCGTCGGCCCGGACACCACCCTGACGGACACCGAGGTCGGCGAGGGCGCCACCGTCAAGCGCACGGACGCCACGGGTGCCGTGATCGGCGCGCACGCCACGGTCGGCCCGTTCACCTACCTGCGCCCGGGCACCGTGCTGGGCGAGGACGGCAAGATCGGCGCGTTCTATGAGACCAAGAACGTGACGGTGGGCCGCGGCTCCAAGCTGTCCCACCTCGGCTACGCCGGGGACGCGGAGATCGGCGAGCACACCAACATCGGCTGCGGCAACATCACCGCCAACTACGACGGCGTGAACAAGCACCGCACCACCATCGGCTCGCACGTGCGCACCGGGTCCAACACCGTCTTCACCGCCCCGGTGACGGTCGGGGACGGCGCCTACACCGGGGCCGGAGCGGTGGTCCGTGAGGACGTCCCGGCCGGCGCCCTCGCCCTGAACCGGGTGGAGCAGCGCACCATCGACGGCTGGGTCGTGGCGAAGCGCCCGGGCACCGGCTCGGCGGAGGCCGCGCAGGCCGCGGGCACGGACCGCGGCTGAGGTCACGGGCAGACCAGGACTAGGATGGCTCCGGGCCGACACAGAAGGCCCGGAGCCGCAGATCGCGAGAGAGCAGGGGAGCGAGAATGACGGAACTGAGCCGCAGCGAGGACAAGCGACTGGTGCTGGCCGCCGGCCGGGCGCATCCGGAGCTGGCCACGGAGATCGCGGAGGAGCTCGGCACCGAGCTGCTGCCGATGAGCGCCTATGACTTCGCCAACGGTGAGATCTACGTCCGTTCGGGCGAGTCCGTCCGCGGCAAGGACGTGTTCGTCATCCAGTCCCACCCTGCTCCGCTGAACAACCACCTCATGGAGCAGCTCATCATGATCGACTCCATGAAGCGTGCCTCGGCCCGCCGCATCACCGTGGTCTCCCCGTTCTACCCGTACGCGCGCCAGGACAAGAAGGGCCGCGGACGCGAGCCGATCTCGGCCCGCCTGATCTCGGACCTCTACCTGGCCGCGGGTGCGTCCCGCATCATGTCCGTGGATCTGCACACCGCGCAGATCCAGGGCTTCTTCGACGGCCCGGTGGACCACCTGTTCGCCATCCCGCTGCTCGCGGACTACATCCGCACCCGCCTGGAGGGCGAGGAGATCACCGTGGTCTCCCCGGACACCGGCCGGGTGCGCGTGGCCGAGCAGTGGGCGGACCGCCTGGGCGGCGTGCCGCTGGCGTTCGTGCACAAGTCCCGTGACCTCACCGTCCCGAACCAGGCGGAGTCCAAGACCGTGGTCGGAGACATCGAGGGCCGCGTCTGCGTGCTGATCGACGACATGATCGACACCGGCGGCACCATCGCCGGCGCGGTGCGCGTCCTCAAGGAGGCCGGCGCCAAGGACGTCATCATCGCCGCCACCCACGCCGTCTTCTCGGACCCGGCCGCCCAGCGCCTGGGCGAGTGCGGTGCCCGCGAGGTGGTGGTCACCAACACCCTGCCGATCCCGGAGGAGAAGCGTTTCGAGAACCTCACCGTGCTCTCGATCGCCCCGTTGATCGCCCGCGCGATCCGCGAGGTCTTCGAGGACGGCTCGGTCACCAGCCTCTTCGACGGCGACGCCTGATCCCATGGGCAGCACCGCAGCCCGGCAGGACGGTCCGGACGCCGTGTCCGCGCAGCAGGGCCACCCGGGCCGGCGGCGTCGCCAGCTGCCGTTCCTGGTCTCCGTCCTGCTCAACGTGCTCGTGGCCCTGGCCGTGGTGGCCGTGGTCCAGGCGTTCCTGGTCAAGGTCTACTCCGTGCCCTCGGGCTCCATGGAGAACACGCTGAACGTGGGGGACCGGATGCTCGTCAACCGGCTCGCCTACGGCGGCGACGCCACCCCGGAGCGCCAGGACGTGGTCGTCTTCAACGGAGACGAGAACTGGGCGCCGCCGCTGGAGGACTCCGGTCCGCTGGAGACCGCGGTGCGCACGTTCGGCGACGTCACGGGCATCGGAGTCTCCCATGACCAGGCGCTCGTGAAGCGCGTGATCGGGCGCGGAGGCGAGACCGTGGAGTGTTGCACGGACTCCGGCCAGGTCACCGTGGACGGGCAGCCGCTGGAGGAGCCCTACGTCTTCCAGGACCTGCCCTATGCCAAGGACGAGCTGGACTGCTCCAGCGAGCCGCGCTCCCAGCGGTGCTTCGGGCCGATCTCCGTCCCGGAGGGCAAGGTCCTGGCGATCGGCGACCACCGGTCGAACTCCGCGGACTCGGTGATCGGCTGCCGGGGCCTGACCGCGGAGGAGGCCGGTCCGGACTGTGCGCGCTTCGTGGACGAGGAGGACGTGGTCGGCGAGGTCTTCGTGACCATCTGGCCTCCGGCCCACTGGTCCACCCCCTGACGCGCCCGGGCCGTCCTGGAGCCCGCCTCCCGACGACGGCCGCTCGCCTCCGGCACGAAGGCCCCCGCCTCTCCAGGCGGGGGCCTTCGTCGTCCTGCCGGGCAGGGGCTCAGTGCTGGAGCAGGCCGCGGTCGGCGAGGTCCGTGAGCGCACGGGCGACGATCTGCTCGGCGTCCTCGGGGACCGTCCCCTCGGCGGCGATCGCCTCCACCAGTTCTGCGGGGGTGCGGGCCACGTCCAGGTTGAACCAGAGCGCGGCGCCGAGGCCGCTGAGGACGGTCAGCTCGGTGCCGCGCAGGAGCATGAGGCGCCCGTCCGCAGTGAGCACGCCGTCGTCCGCGTCGGTGCGGGAGCGGGCGTCGGGCTCCCCGGGCACGGAGGCGGTGAGCTCGTCCGGCGTCAGCGGGTCCCAGGCGCGCTCCAGCGGCAGCGCCGGGTCCGTCAGGAGGGACCGGACCACCGGCAGCAGGTCCTCGGCCTCGCGGTAGACCAGCCGGACCGCGCCGCCAAGTCGGTCCAGCACATCGCAGAGGGCCGCGAGCCCGCGGGGGAGGCGTCCGAGGGAGGAGGACTGCGGGGCGAGTTCGGAGACGGCGTCCACGAGGTCCATCGGCTCGGCGCGCGCGGTGACCGGCTCGTTCCCGTCGCGGACGCGGTCCAGCACCGCGACGGCCGCCAGCTGGCCCTCGGCCAGGGTGGGGCCGAGCCCGAGCTCGTCCGGTCCGTGCTGCACCTTGGGGCGGCGGCCGGAGGGGCCGTAGAGGGAGAGCGGCTTGGCGTACGGCGTGATGGCCAGGGTGTCCGGGTCCACGATCAGCGTCTCGTCCGTCAGGTAGGACAGATGGCGGCCGAGCGTGCGGGTGGCCGTGGACTTGCCGGTGCCGGAGGCCGCGGCCATCGCGAGGGCGCGTCCGTTCTCCGGCAGGGCGAGTGCGGCGGCGTGGAGCATGATGTGGGTGCCCCGTCCGGAGGCGATCGCCGCCTTGGTGGTGGCGTACACAAGGCGTTCGTGGAAGGCAGCCCAGCGCGTGGAGTCACGGACGAGCCCGGCCTCGTCCGGCGCGCGGCCGGAGAGCTGTCGCGGATCGCAGCGGGACCAGCACCGGGTCACTTCGTCCCGTTCCTCGTCCGTGAGTCCGGCCACGTCGAGATGGCCTCGGCCGGTGGTGAGGCGCAGCATCTATGACTCCTGTCTCCTCGCACCTGCCGTGGCCGTTGGGGCATCATGCAGGGTATAGATTTCTGATCAGCAACGTACCAAAATTCCCCTGTCCAGGCTGGAGGAGTTCCCATGGCAGCTGACCGTCCGCGCGCCGGCACCGTCACCGCCGTCGTGCCGCACTACGGCGATCCCGAACCCACGCTGGAGCTGGTCCGAGCCCTGCAGGAACGCCCGGGGGAGGCGCTGGCGCACATCGTGGTCAGCGACGACTGCTCGCCGCAGCCCTTCCCGGAACAGCTCCCCGCCGGCCCCGTGCCCACCACCGTGGTCCGCCGCACGCAGAACGGCGGCTTCGGCGCGAACGTGAACTCCGCCCTGGACGCCGTGGACACCCCGCTGGCCCTGGTCCTGAACTCGGACGTGGAGATCACCGGGACGGACATCGACGCCCTGGTGACGGCCTCCGCCCCCTACCAGCCCGCCGTGACGAGCCCGCAGGTGGTGCACCTGGACGGCTCCCCGCAGTACTCGGGGCGTCACTTCCCCACGGTCCTGCACCAGGGCGTGGAATGGCTGTCCCCCCTGGCCCGCTTCCGCCACCGGCGGGCGCTGCACGAGCTGGTGGGCCATGACATGCGCGCCGTGGAGGCCGAGTCCCCCGTCTCCGTGGACTGGGTCATGGGCGCGGTGATGCTGCTGCCGATGGAGCAGGTGCGCGCCGTCGGCGGCCTGGACGAGTCCTACTTCATGAACAGCGAGGAGGTGGACCTGCAGCTGCGCCTGCGCCGGCGCGGGATCCCCTCCCTCGTGATCCCCTCGGTGCGTGTGCCCCACGTGGGCGGTGCCTCTTCGGACCCGCTGCGCCGACGGGCCTGGCTCGTGGACTCCCGCTACCGCTACGCCCGGAAATGGGGGCACCCCCGCGCCCTGAAGGCGGCGCTCACGGTCGCCACCGGCGTCAACTTCGCCGTGAACTCCGTGCGTCAGCGGCTCGGCACGGACGTGGATGCCCGGCAGGTCTTCCGGGTCGAGATGTCCCTGGTGCGGGGTGGCGGCCGATGAGCGCCTCGCGCGTCTATCGGATCCCGGCCTCCGGTGTGCCCGAGGGTCGCAGCCCCGAGCGGCTGCTGCTCGTCTCTCCGGCGTTCCACGGCTACCACCGCTCGATCGCCGCCGCCTGGGCACAGCAGGGCCTCGACGTCCACGTCCACTGCTATGACGACTACGCGACGCTCGGGATGAAGCTGCGGAACAAGGGCCTGATCGAGCTGCCCCAGAAGGCCGGCCTGGACCGCACCGCCGCGCGGGTGGCCTGGGACACCCAGCGTGCCGTCGCCGCCGTCCGCGAGGTGCGCCCCCAACGGGTTCTCGTGATCAAGGGCGACTCGCTCGGCGACGACTTCTGGACCGAGGTCCACGGCCTGCAGGTGCCCGTGATGCTCTGGCTCTACGACGACCTCCACCGCCACGACTACACGGTGGACTTCCTCCGGCAGGTCGGCCCGGTGCTCAGCTACGCGCGGTCCGAGGCCCAGGACCTGGCGGCGCAGGGCGTGGACGCCCACTACCTGCCGAACGGGTTCGACCCGGAGATGCCGCTGCCGGAGGTGCCGCGCTCTGATGAGCTCGTGTTCGTGGGCTCCCGCTACCCCAACCGGGTCGAGCTGCTGGAGCGCCTGCACGCCGCCGGCGTCCCGGTGCGTGCCTACGGCCGGCAGTGGAGCCACCACCCTGTGGACCGCCTGCGCACCTGGGAGCTGCGGCGTCCCGAGCTCCCCGCCGAACGGGACATCCCGCTGGCCGAGGCCTACGCCGTCCAGGCGGCCGCCGCCGGGGCCATCAACATCCACGGCCTCCAGGCCGGCCACGCCATGCGCACCTTCGAGGTCCCCGGCATGGGCGGACTCCAGCTGGTGGACCGTGACGACGTCTCCGAGTTCTACGAGCCCGGCCGCGAGGTCCTCGTCTTCCACAGCGCGGACGAGCTCGCGGAGCTCGGCCGCCGCATCGTGGCCGAGCCCTCCTGGGGAGCCTCCATCCGCGATGCCGGCCGCCGGCGCGCCCACGCCGAGCATACGTTCGCCCACCGGGCCCGGATCGCCCAGGAGTGGTGGGCATGAGCATCCACGCAGACCGCACCACGCCCCTGTTCTGGCGTCCCGAGCAGCTGGAGGAGTGGTCCTCCTGGCAGTGCCGCCAGTGGCCCGCCTCCCGCCGGGCCGTGGACCGGGCGCGCCAGGTCACGCGCCGGCTGCGCGGACGGAAGGACGGCACCGGCCTGGAGATCGCCTCGCCGCGGGGTCCCGTGCACACCCTGGTGGCACTCGAGTCCACCGGCCCCACCCAGGTGGCGGCGCTCGCCGAGCCGCTGCGTGCCCTGGCCGAACAGGTGGAGCACGAGGTCCTCGAGGGCGTCGCCTGGGTCCTGCCCGCCGGAGCGGACGCGGTCGGCCTGCCCGGAGCCGCGCTGCACCGCATCGCCCCGCTGGAGGGACAGGCCTGCCCCGAGCACCTGCGCGAGCTCACCCAGGTGCTGGTGGCGGGGGAGTACCTGCCCGCCGGCCGCGCCGCCGTGCGCTGGGCCCGCGAGCAGGGGGCTCGCGTGAACGTGGTCCAGCACGGACTGCTGGCCGTCTCCACCCCGCCCGTCCCGGCGGACTGCCGCCTCTTCGCCTTCTCCGAGCGGGACGCCTCCTGGTGGACCCAGTCCCGCACCGACGTCGAGGTCGTGGACGCCGGCTCCGCCCTGCTGTGGAACGCCGGCCGGCAGGCCGAGGCGGGCGGACCGGCCGAGGCGGGTGCCGTCGTCGGGAACGAGGGCCCCGGGGTGTTCCTCGGACAGCTGCACGGGGCCGAGCTGCCCCGGGCCGACTTCGCCGCCGCCGCGGCGCAGTACATCCACGCCACCGGCGCCGTCTACCGCCCCCACCCGGCGGAGCGGGACCGGCTGTCCGTGGCCCAGCATGAGAAGTGGCGCGCCCAGGGCATCACCGTGGACGGCTCCGGACCGCTGACGGCCACCACCGGGCCCGTGGCGGCGGTGTTCTCCACGGGCGTGCTGGAGGCCGCCCAGACCGGACGCCCGGCCTACGTGGTCCATCCCGAGCCCCCGGCCTGGCTGGAGGACTTCTGGGACCGCTACTCCATGTCCCGGTGGCGCCCGTGGCGCACGCCCGAGCCCACCCCGGCGTTCGCCATGCCGCACGGCGACCCGGCCCATGTGATCGCGCGGCACCTGAAGAAGGAGATCGGCGCGTGAGCATCCTCTGCGTCATCCCGGTCCGCGGCGGATCCCGCGGCCTGCCGGGCAAGAACATCCGCCTCCTCGGCGGCCGGCCGCTCGTGGCCTGGACCATCGAGGCGGCGCTGAGCGCCCAGGCGGACCTGCGCGTGGTCGTGTGCACGGACTCCGAGGAGATCGCCGAGGTCGCCCGCCAGTACGGCGCCGAGGTCCCGGGGCTGCGCCCGGTCGAGCTCGCCCAGGACACCACCCCCACCGAGCCGGTGGTGGAGTACCGGCTCACGCAGGAGCGCGAGGCCGGCCGTGAACCGGAGGGCGTCATGCTGCTGCAGGCCACCAGTCCGCTGCGGCTGCCCGGCACCCTGGACCGCGCCGTGGACCAGTTCCTGGCCACCGGCGTGGACTCCCTCGTGGGCGTGGTCCCCGTATCCCCGTTCCTGTGGCGCCACGGAGCCACGGAGGAGGACGCGCCGATCGCCGACTTCGACGTGGACCACCGCAAGCGGCGCCAGGACATGGGCCGCCGCGACTTCCGGTTCCGCGAGAACGGCTCGCTGTACATCACTAAGCCGTGGCTCTACGACGAGCGCCACAACCGCCTCGGCGGGAGGATCGGGCTCTTCGAGCTCGACGACCTCGAGGGCGTGGACATCGACACCGAGCTGGACTTCGCCCTGGCCGAGCAGCAGATGGACCAGTACCTGGCCGTCCAGCAGCACCTGGCCCGCCACCCGGACCTGACCTCCCCGCACCGCAGCCGACCGCACAGCACCCCCGGAGCCTGACGTGATCATCGAACGCCGTCTCACCCCCTACCTCGTCTTCCCCGAGGACTCCCTGCTCGTCGCCCTGCGCAAGATGACGGACAACCGCGACCGCATCGTGTTCGTGGTGGACTCCCACGGCTTCCTCGCCGGCTCCCTCTCCGACGGAGACGTGCGCCGGTGGCTGCTGGAGAACCCGGAGGCCGCCCTGGACATCCCGGCGTCCGAGGTGGCGCACACCTCCCCGGCCACCGCGCCCATGGGGGCCTCCAACGAGGAGATCCGCCAGGCCCTGCCCGCCGGCGCCAACCATCTGCCGCTGCTGGACGAGCGCGGCCGACTCGCCGCGATCGCCGTGAACCGGGAGGCGGAGCTGAAGATCGGCGACCACCGCATCGGCGAGGACCACCGGGCCTTCCTCATCGCGGAGATCGGCAACAACCACCAGGGCGACGTGGACTTCGCCAAGCGCCTGGTGGACCTGGCCGTGGAGGCCGGCGCCGATGCCGTGAAGTTCCAGCTGCGGGACATGGACGCGCTGTACCGCCAGTCCGGTGCCGCCAGCGCCGGCGAGGACCTGGGCGCCCAGCGCACCCTGGACGAGCTGGCGAAGTTCTCCCTGGACGCGCAGCAGATGATCTCCGTGTTCGACCACGTGCGGGACGCCGGGGTGGCCCTGATGTGCACCCCCTGGGACGCCCCCTCCATGAAGGTGCTGGCGGACTACGGGATCGACGGCGTCAAGATCGCCTCCGCCGACCTGACCAACCACGGCCTGCTGCGGGAGGCCGCGGCCTCCGGGATCCCCATGGTGCTCTCCACCGGCATGTCCCGGGAGGAGGAGATCCGCGAGTCCGCCGCCCTGGTCCGCGGCCTGGGCGTTCCCTTCGCCATGCTCCACGCCCAGTCCACCTACCCGGCCCCGTTCAAGGACGTGAACCTGGCGTACCTGGACCGGCTGGCCGAGATCGCCCAGACGCCGGTGGGCTACTCCGGTCATGAGCGCGGCTTCCATGTGCCGGTGGCCGCGGTGGCCCGGGGTGCGCGGATCATCGAGAAGCACTTCACCACGGACCGCTCCCTGGAGGGCAACGACCACAAGGTCTCCCTGCTGCCCGAGGAGTTCGCGCAGATGGTGCAGCAGATCCGCGAGGTGGAGGACTCCATCGGTGCGGCCGGAGAGCGTATGGTCTCCACCGGCGAGGCGATGAACCGCATCAACCTGGCCAAGTCCCTGGTGGCCGCACGCCCGCTCTCCGCCGGTGACACGGTCACGGAACAGGACGTGACCGTGAAGTCCCCGGGCCGCGGCCTGCAGCCCAACGAGCTGCCGCGCCTGGTCGGCCGCACCCTGCACCGCGACCTGGCCGAGGGGGACTTCTTCTTCGCGGGCGACCTCACGGACACGGTGCCGACCGGGCGCCAGTTTCAGTTCCGGCGCCCCTGGGGCCTGCCGGTGCGCTACCACGACTTCGCCGCACTCACGAAGGACTGCACCCCGGACTTCCTGGAGTTCCACTTCTCCTACAAGGACCTCGAGATCGACATCGACTCGGTGTTCACCGAGCCCATGCCGATGGGCTTCACCACCCACCTGCCGGACATCTTCTCCGGCGACTTCCTCGTGGACCTGGCCAGCGACGACGACGCCGTGTGGGAGCGCTCGATCGCCGAGGTGCAGCGCACGATCGACATCACCCGGGACCTGAAGCGCTGGTTCCCGTCCGAGGAGGCGCCCATCATGGTCATCACCATGGGCGGGTTCACCCTGGACCGGCACATCCGCCCGGAGGAGCGGCTGCCGAAGTACGAGCGCATCGCCGAGGCCGTGAAGCGCCTGGACACCTCCGGCACCCGGATCGCCGCGCAGACGCTGCCGCCGTTCCCGTGGCTGATGGGCGGGCAGCAGTACCACAACCTCTTCATGGACCCGGACGACACCGTGGCGTTCGTGGAGGCCACGGGGGTGCCTCTGTGCCTGGACATCTCCCACTCCAAGCTCTCGTCCACGTTCCTGGGGATCCCCTTCTCGGAGATGGTGGAGAAGCTGGCCCCGCACACCATTCACCTGCACCTCGTGGACGCCACCGGTGTGGACGGGGAGGGGCCGCAGATCGGGGAGGGTGACGTGGACTGGCCCGTGCTGTGCGAGCAACTGGACCGCCTGGCCCCCGGGGTGAGCTTCATCCCGGAGATCTGGCAGGGCCACATCAACAACGGCGAGGGCTTCTGGACGGCCCTGGACCGCTTGGAGCAGTGGCTGTGATCCCGGCGGCGGCGACGGCCACCCCGGCCCCGCTGACGCTCTGGGTGGTGCCCGTCGCCGACCTCGGCGGCGTGGCCCGGCACGTCCTCGACGTCGCGCGCGTGGGCCTGCCCGGGCTGCGTCTGGCGGTGCTCTGCCCCGAGGGT
>NZ_JBNFOB010000028.1:0-15470 GCF_057364565.1 Micrococcus sp. LASM2_SD2
GGGGTCCAGGCTCTCCGACGGGCTCGGTCCGGAGCCGGTGCCCTCCGACGAGGCCCCCGAGGACGGCGAGCCGCCCGGCTCGTCCTGGTCGGCGATGCAGCCGGTGAGCAGCGAGGGCCAGGGCGGCGGCGCCTGCGCCCAACGGCAGGAGGCGGCGTCGAACGGCGGTCGAGGCCTGGGCCATGGGAGCTCCTTCGAAGACGGCAGGGCAGTGCCCGGACGGCACATGCACTGCCCCACGGTACCGGAGAAGCCTGGGGTTCGCCCGGGTCGGACCGGTGACCGTGGATACACTTCGGATGGACCCCTCCGCCTCTGACGTGCGTGCTCGTGCGCCCGGGGCGGACCCGCAGACAGCACAGGAGGAGCCCGAGATGTCCGAGTCGTTGATCGGCAAGAACCTGATGGAGCCGCCGGCCACCCTGCTTCCGGAGGAGCCCGAGGTGCTGGCCCGCATCGAGGCCGGCGACCTTCCCGAGGACATCGTCCCGGTGGCCCCGGAGTCCTCCCTCGTCTGGGCCATGATGGCCGAGGACGCCTGGAAGGAGGGGCGCACGGTGGACTCCTACGCCTACGCGCGGGTCGGCTACCACCGTGGTCTGGACGCGCTGCGCCGGGCCGGGTGGCGCGGCGCCGGTCCGGTGCCGTACTCCCATGAGCCCAACCGTGGCTTCCTCCGTGCCCTGTACGCGCTCGGTAGGGCCGCCGCCGGAATCGGCGAGTCCGAGGAGGTCCAGCGCATCCGGACCTTCCTGAACGACTCGGACCCGTCCGCGCAGGAGCAGATCGAGAAGGCGCAGGGCTGAGCCGGACGTGGCCAAGCTCTACTTCCGCTACGGGGCGATGAACTCCGGGAAGTCCACCGGCCTGCTTCAGGCGGCCTTCAACTATGAGGAGCGCGGACAGCGGGTGCTGCTCGCCAAGCCGCAGGTGGACACCAAGGGCGACGACGAGATCGTCTCCCGCCTGGGCGTCACACGCCGCGTGGACTTCCGGATCCGCCCGGACGCCGACGTGGTGCGGCTGTTCCGCGAGCACGCCTCCGGTGACGACCCGGATGCCCTGGTGGACCACCTCGACGGCGTGCCGCCGGTCGCGTGTCTGCTGGTGGACGAGGCGCAGTTCCTGAAGCCGGCACAGGTGGACGGGCTGCTGCGGATCGCGGTGGAGGAGGGTGTGCCGGTGCTGGCCTACGGCATCCGCACGGACTTCCGCACCCGGTCCTTCCCCGGGTCGGCGCGGCTCATGGAGCTGGCCCACTCGCTGGAGGAGCTGAAGACCATCTGCCGGTGCGGGAAGAAGGCTCTGTTCAACACCCGCAGGGTCACGGATCCGGCCACCGGTGCGGAGCACTTCATCTTCGAGGGGGACCAGGTGGCCATCGACGGCGTGGAGGTCACCTACGAGTCCCTCTGCGCCGGGTGCTACCTGCGCGAGTCCGGGGGGCGGCTCGGCTGACGGCCTCCATTGCCAGGGAACTTCCAGGCGTGGTTCGTCCTCCGTTCACTCGAGACTCGTACGCTCAAGTCACCTCATCAAGGTGCGAGTGATGACAGGCGAAGGGCCCCGGAGCTGATCCGGGGCCCTTCGTCCGTCCGGTGTCCTCGTAGCCGTCTCCCACGGCGCCGTACTGAGGGTCCAGCGGGGGAGCGAACAATCCTGTGGCCCTCGGGCATGTCCCGGCAGATCCCGCGGACGACGGTGGCGACGATCAGTGTCCCGTCGCGGTCTTCGTCGAGCAGCACGGACATGACCATGTTGCGGTCCACGTGTTTGCCGCCGAGCAGGCGGGTGCCGGCGAAGTTGCCGTCGGCGTCGACGTCGTCGGGGTCGTCGGCGAGGGTCCAGACCTGCTTCGTGGCCTGGGCTCGCACGTGTTCGGCGACCTGGCGGGCGGTGTCCTTGCTGTCGACGGCGACTTCGGTGTCGGCGATCCATGAGGTGTTCTCGACGGCACTGCGGTCTCAGGGCAGAGCGCCGGTGCACGTGGTTTCGCGCACGCGCAGGACAGACTCCGCACCCATGGAGCGGGCGATGTCCGGGAAGGTCTCGTCCAGGAACTTCCCGTCCGCGGTGGACTCGGCCTCGGCATCGGCCGACTGCGATGCGGTCACGTCCTCTCCTGCTGGGTCGGGTGCACACGAGGTCAGGCCCGCAAGGAGCACAACAGCAACGAAGGTGCTCATGGAGACGCGTCGGAGCATCACTGGATCACCTCGTCATAGGGGAGCGTGACGTCTAGTCACGGACGACGTCAATGCTCCCGTCGGCCGGCCCTTCGTGTGTGCTCCGGCGCATGCCCCATGAAGGTCTGCACCGTCTCGTGATGCCCGGAGGTACCCACCAGGATGCCGCGGCCGGGTGGCAGGCGGCGTGGCCGGAGTCCGTCCACGAGGACGCCCTCGGAGCGGTCGCCGCTGAGCATGAGGGTCACGGCCTCGCTCGCCAGCAGGGCGCCGATGAACCGTTCGTACAGGGCGCGCGAGGCGCCCTTCATGCGGCGGGAGACGAACACGTTGAGGTTCAGCTCGGCAGACATCGGGAGGTAAGGGATGAGCGGAGCCAGCGGGGACTCGCCGCCCACCGTGAGGACGTCGTAGTCGTCCACCAGGACCACGATCCGCGCCTTGCGCATCGGGGAGTCGTCCGCCGGGTCCTTTGACTGCCGCTTCTCCAGCTCCGCGACCAGGGCACGGGTGAGGTTCACCGCGACGGTCGCATTGCCGGCGTAGCCGGCCACGTAGTCGTCCGGGACGGCGCCCTTGAGCTCCCCCCGCGGGTCGTACACGACGGCCATCATCTCGGTGTCCGCGTGGGTCTGGCACAGGTGGCCTGCGAGCTGGCGGAGCATGGAGCTGCGTCCGGTCTGGGCGTCGCCGAAGGCCAGCAGATGCCGTTCCCTGCCGTCGATCGCCAGCGAACGCACGGACAGGTCGTCCTCGAGGAGGCCCAGCGGCAGCAGCCCGGGCTGCTCCAACTCCGCCAGTGGGGGACACAGGGCCTCAGAGGGGAGCACCCGGACGGCCATGGCGCGTCCGCGCACGGAGGCTGAGACGCGTTCGGCGAGGGCGATGAGACCTTCGGACACGGTGGCGGGATCGGTGTCACCGTCGATGCGGGGAAGAGCGACCTGACCGTGCAGGCGGTTCATCGAGATGCCCCGCCCGGGGGTGTTCTCACGGACCTTCTCCGCCACCTTGCGGTCGATCGCGGAGTCTGTGGGGGTGGGAAGGCGCAACTCCACACGGTGGGAGAAATAGGACTGCTGCGTGGAACGGATCTCGTTCTGCCGGGACACCGTGGTGATCACATGGATGCCGTAGGCCGCACCACGGCCGATCAGGCCGTTGAGCACCGGGGTGAGCTCGGAGAACTCCTCGTGGACCAGACCGTAGCCGTCCAGGACGAGGAAGATATCCGCGCTCGCCAGCTGTGGGAGGGACCCGTCGGCATGACGCCGGCGAAGGGTGACCATCGAGTCGATGCCCTCGACCTCGAACAGCCGCTCGCGCAGGGTCAGCATCCCGGACAGCTCCCGCAGGGTGCGGGTGACCATCTCCTTGTTCGTCCGGATGGCGACACCTCCGACATGGGGCAGGCCCTGGAGGGGCAGCAGACCGGAGCCGAGCAGGTCCACGCAGTAGACGCCCACCTGCTGTGGGGTGTGCGTCAGGGCCAGCGAGGACACGATGGTCTGCAACAGGGTGGTCTTACCGGTGCGCGGACCGCCCTGGACGATCAGATGTCCCGAGCCGGCGGTGAAGTCCAGGGTCCAGAGGCCCTGCCACTGCTGCTCCGGGTCGTCGACCAGGCCGATGGGGACCTCGAGCGGCTCGTGGGAGGCCAAGCGCAGCCCATGGTCGGTCTCGGTGACCTCGCCTACGGCCTGGTCCAGGGTGAGGGACTCCGGCAGCGGCGGCAGCCACAGCGGCTCCACCGGCGAGGGAACCTCGCGGAGCCGGTCCATGAGCGTCTCCATGATGGTCGGCGCCGGGGCTTCGTCGGGCTCTGGAGCCTCGTCGGTGCTCCGTCCGACGGCGAGCTCGGGTTCCGAGTCCGTCTCAGGTTCGCGCAGCTCGGGGCCGTAGGCGGGCATCTCAAGCACGGGCGCCACCTCATCCGCATCGGAGACGGCGCGGGCGTTCCGCTCGCGTGCGGCGGCCTCGTCCTCCAGGGGCGAGGACACGTAGCCGGAACGGAAGCGTGAGTACACGGACGTGTCCACCTTCAGGTAGCCGAAGCCGGGCAGCGGTGGCAGATGGAAGGCGTCCGGGGTGTCCAGCACGGTGCGGGACTCGGACTCGGAGAGGGTGCGCAGGCCGAGCCGGTAGGACAGGTAGGTCTCCAGGCCGCGCAGCTTTCCGGACTCGATCCGCTGGGAGGAGAGCAGCAGGTGCACACCGATCGATCGGCCGATGCGGCCGATGGAGAGGAACAGGTCGATGAAGTCCGGCCGCGCCGTCAGCAGCTCGCCGAACTCGTCGATGATCACGATGAGGTGAGGCAACGGCTCGACGCTGCGTCCCTGGGCCGTCTCCCGATCCCGGTAGGCCTGATAGTCCGTGATGTTCGCCAGGTTCCCGGCGGACTTGAGCACCTCCTGCCGGCGCAGGATCTCGCCGCTGAGGGAGGCATAGACGCGTTCCACCAGGGACAGGTCGTCCGAGAGGTTCGTGATGATGCCGGCCACGTGGGGAGCGCCGTGGAACGGGGCGAAGGTCGCACCGCCCTTGAAGTCCACGAGCAGCATCGACATCTTCTCGGGAGCGTGGGAGGCGAGCAGCGCGAAGACCAGGGCACGCAGCAGCTCAGACTTGCCGGATCCGGTGGCGCCGATGCACAGGCCGTGGGGGCCCATGCCGAGCTGGGCCGCCTCCTTCAGGTCGAGGTGCACCGGGTCGCCGCGGTCGTCCTCACCGATCGGCACACGCAGGAACTCGTCCTGCCCACGTGGCCGCCACTGGTACCGCAGCTCCTCCAGGGTCAGCTCCGGGGAGAGCCCCAGCATCTGGAGGAACGTCTGCGTGGAGGAGCGATCCTCCTCTGCGTGCTCCAGGGAGTCGGCGCTGAGCCGCAGCGGCGAGAGCACGGTGGCGAGTCCCTGCGCCGTGGCGTCGTCGAAGACGTCCAGGTGGCCGTGGGAGACCGTCGGGCGACCGCTGTCCGCACGGGAGTCCTGCATGAGGAACGCATGCCGGCCCGCATCCGCATCCCCTACCTGGGTGAGGCGCAGCCGGACGTCTGACGGCTCGTCCAGGCGGTCCTCCACCAGCGTCATCAGTGTGATGCCCCGTGCGGTGAGGGGCAGGTGGCTGCCCTCGAGGGGCAGACCGCCGGCATGGCTCCCGAAGGAGTCCACCACGATGAGCAGACGGGAGAGCTCCGGTGCCGCTCGGCCGGATCGGGTGGACGCGCGGAGGGTCTCCGCGGCGATCCCTGCGCGCCGGGTGAGGTCCGCCCGCAGCATCCGCATGAGGCCGTCCACGTCCTCGCTGACGAGCACGCGATCGCCCGTCGGAGAGGACGGGTCGAGGATGCGGGCGTGGGGGAGGCGGCCGAACCAGTCCCAGTCCTTCCTGCGCTCGCGCGGCACGAGCAGCGCGATGACGAGGTCCTCCGGCGCCTGCTGTGCGCAGGCGCCCAGCACCATGGAGCGCGCGGCGGTGAGCCCGAACTCCCGTGAACCGACGACGGCGAGGTTGCCGAGCGAGTCCAGGGGGAGGGTCATGGGCATGCCGTCCGTGGTGGAGAAGCGCTGGACAAGCGCCTCGGCCTGCTTGAGCATGAACTCGTTCTGCACCTGGGTGGCGCTGTCCTGTACCGACACCCGCAGCGAGCGGATGGGCCGGGCTCCGAGGCCGATGCGTGTGCGCAGGTAGTCCTCGTCGGTCCGGCGCCGCTCCCAGAGCCTGTCCGGTCGACGGACCAGATCGAACAGCGCCTCCGGCGGCGGCGATGCGGAGGCCGCGATCTCACGGGCCTCGTCGTCCTCGGCGATGAGGCGGCGCCGGGTGCGGTCCAGGTACCGCGTGTAGGTGTCCTGCAGTGTGGTGCGGCGACGCCGCTCCTTCCCGGACTGAGACGCGTACATGACGAGCATGGCCGTCATGGTGGCGACCATCGCGAGGGCTCCCACGGCGGCGAAGGGCGACTGGCGGAAGGCCATCATGGTGAGCATGGAGGCCGCAGCCGCCACCATGGGCACGATCATGATCAGGTTCGGACCGGAGCCCTGGTCCATGGCAGGGTCGACCGGCTGCGGGCCGGTGACCGTGTCGTCCGGGAGAGACCGCTCCGGGGGGACGGTCCGGCCGGGACGGTGGACGAGGTGCCGCGTCATGCGGGGCCACCCCCGGCGGCTGTGCTCCCAGCCGTACCGGCGGTCTCGGGCCGGTCGGCCGACACGGCACGCTCCAGCAGGTCGGCGGCGAGCTCGGCGACCACACGGCGGGTGCGCGGGAGCATGAGCCGGGGAGTCACGGAGACGCCGCCGGCCAGATGACGGTCGTACGGCACGTGGTGAGTGGCGAATCCCCGCCGCCGCAGCGCGGACACCGCCCTGCGGGCGTCCGTGTTGCCGCGGGGGCGGGTCTCCACGACGGCGACCACGACGTGGGGCTCGGGAGTCCTGCGCTGCTGTTGACCGGTGGCGAGCAGGAAGGCGAGCGTCTCGTCCACGGCCAGGGCCTCTGCGGGGAGCACGTGCAGGACGGCGTGCGCGGACTGCAGTGCTGCCCGTGTCTCGGTCGGGAGATGGCCGGCGGCGCAGTCCGTCAGGGTCACCGGGAAGAACCGGGAGAAGCCGGCCAGCAGGTCCCGCACGTCCGGGGTGCTGAGGAACCGGGTGGCGGAGCGCGCGGCCGTGTGGTGGACGCGGTGCGGGGACAGCTCGAGGGGGGCGAGGAACTCCTCTGCCCCGCCGGTGCCGTGTTTCCTGATGTGCCGGGCGACCCGATCGGCGGTGGCGCTCGACGCGGCGGGTGAGTCGCCGTCGTCGTGACCGTCGGGCGGGCTCAGGCGCAGGCGCAGGGCGCCGTGGCCGGGGTCCAGGTCCACGGCGCCGATCGGTTCGAGGCGGAACCGGCCGTAGGTCTGCGCGAGCAGGGCCGTCAGCGTCGTCCGGCCTGCGCCGCCGCGGGCGGAGGTCACCGCGATCCGTCGGCCGGTGCCCACCGGGGTTTGCAATCGTGCGGCGGCGTCTTCCAGCCGGCGCAGCTCTGTGCTCCGGTGGAAGGAATGCCAGATGCCTTCGGCGGCGGCCTGCAGCGGCCCGCGGGCGGCCCGACTATGGAGCCGGCGGTCCGCGTCTGCGGCGAACGAGGGGGTGGTGCTTTTCGGTGTCTGCGCGCTCATCAGAAGGTCTCCAGCATGGCCGAGTAGAGGCCCGTGTAGCCCACCAGCAGGGGGATGAGGGTGACGACGGCGAGTGTCTCCAGTACGTGGCCCGTGCGGCGTGCTCGGGCCTCGATGTGAGCGGGGACGGCGACGGCCTGCAGCGTCAGCAGCGCTAACGCGACCAGCCCGAGGCCGATCATCAGGGGGAAGGCGAGGGCCGGCCAGGCCGCCGAGACCAGCCGGACGGTGCACCAGAGCCCCCAAGCGGCGGTCAGGTGCAGCACGCCGCGCTGCAGGGCCAACGGGAATGCGCGGGCCCGTAGCCACGTGGCCAGGGTGAGGACGGAGATGAACGCGACGGAGAACGCAGGGTGGGCGGTGTCCTCGGAGACGAGCCAGAGGGAGACGGCCAGCGAGGCGCCGCAAAGGGCGACGCTCAGGACCATTCCCCGGTGGGCGGCCGCCACGGCCGCGGTGACGTCGGTGCGGAGCAGACGCGCGCCGGACGACTCCTGGTCGTCGAGGCCGGTGAGGCCTGAGTGGGCGGCGGCCGCCTGGGCCAGGACGGCGAGCACCAGCAGGGCCGTCACTCCCGTGAGCGACCCCACGGTGACGGAGACGGTGGCGAGGCGGTCACCGATCAGCCAACCGGCGACGACGGGACCGGCCGCCCACGTGGCGGTGAGCACGGCGAGGACGACCGCGCCGAGTGTGAGGGCACGGCGGTGCCTGGCGATCAGCCCGGTGAGCAGGAGCAGGGGAACTGCTGCGCAGAGCGCGATCAGCACGGCGGTGGTCAGGGGCGTCCGTCCGGTGGCCATGAGCAACCAGTGCCCGTCGACCGCCACCGCGGTGCCGGCGGCCAAGAGGGTGAGGGCCGCGGCGCGGTGACCTGCCCAGTGGTGCACGGCGAGGGCGGCGAGCAGCAGCGCGGCGCCGATGCCGAGCCGCATGTAGGCGGACTGGTCGTTCGGGAGCCCTGTGGTGAGGTGGGTGGCGCTCCACCAGCCCAGCAGGACGGCCACCAGGCCCTGGACGACCTGCCGCGCACGCAGGTTCCAGCGCCCTCGGGCGTCGGTCTCGGCGGCCACGGTGTCGTGCAGGTCGTAGACGACCGGCGCGTCGGGTGCGGCTGTGGTGGCCGCAACGCGCAGGGTCTCACCGTCGAGGACCTCGGACTCCTCGAGGGTGGATCCCGGTTCGAGCTGCTGTCCGGAGCTCCGGTAGATGCCGCGGACCGCGGGAGTCTGTGCGGGTTCTTCGGCGAGCAGGTCGAGCACCTGGGGCAGGAGGGTGCCGACGGGTGTCTGCGAGGGGAGGAGAACGTCCGCGTGACGGCGGCTTCCGATGAGGGTCACTCGGGAATAGCGGGACGCCATCAGGGGGTCACCTGCCTCTCCTGGTCGAGTCGGGACTGGGTGCGCTCACGTTCGTCCTGCTGCTGTTGCTGTTCGATCCGCTGCTGTTCGCGCTGCTGCTCGAGCGCCTCACGGTTGTCCAGCCAGGTGGTGAGGATAGAGATGACGAGTGACACGAGGACGCAGAACGCACAGATCACGGCGGCGAGCACGGTGCCGGCCGCGTAGAGGCGTCCGCGGGCACGCCAACGCTGTTCGGTCGGGTTCATGCCGAACGTCAGTGATGTCAGCAGTCGCTTGCGGCGCACGGCGACAGCCTCGATGAGCTGTGCATCGTGGTCGAGGCTCACCGTGGTCTCCCCTCCGTCGTCACGGTCACGCAGCCACAGTAGTGCCTGCCCCGGCATACAGCGTGTCCTATTGCGCCGGACATCGATCCGGTCAGGTATCTCTGAGGAGATGCTCAGGTGGGCCATGATTGACAGACTGCACACCGTGCCGCAAGGGTGAGTTCTGTGCACAGGCCCGGTCGTGAACTGGCGGGGTCGACCGTACAGGTCCAGGACGGACCCGGGCATCGCGGTTCGTCGGCAGACGAGTCACCTTAGTCCGGCTCATCACGCGGGATGATGCAGACAATCAGGAGGAGAGGAAACATGGGCTTTTCGCTCGAGATGACCGATATCAACGTCTTCCAGAAGGCGAACACGGACAGCGCCGCATCCGGAGAGGAGCTGCTGCAGGAGATCGAGAACCTGCGCCAGGGCGTCGAGGCCCTGAAGGAGACCTTCAAGGGTCAGGGCGCCGATTCGTACGACCAGTTCATGGTGGCCGTGAACGACGCCCAGCGGCAGCTGTCTGACGCGCTGGGCAAGATCAACGTGGGCCAGGCGGACGTGTACCAGTCCTACCTGACTCAGGAGGACGACCAGGTCGGCGCCGCGGAGCCGGCTGTGGCCGACGCCCAGTCCTTCGCGTTCCCGCGCTGACCCACACTGCCGCCTTCTCAACTGCAGCCGAGCCACGCTCGTGTGGCTCCTCGCTTCTTCTAGGAGAGACACCATGACCACCATCAAGTACGACTCCGCCGCCGCCGCCAACTACGAGGACGAGGTCCTGCGCATCGCGAACCGTATCGAGACCATCATCGGTGACCGTGAACAGCAGAAGGCCTTCGTGGCGGACAACTACCAGTCCACGGACAACGATGCCGATTACGACGTGATCGAGCAGACCTGGCTGGATGCCGCTCAGACCGTGAAGGAGCTCGTGGACCGTGCGCGCACCCTCATGGAGGAGAACGACGACATCGCCGCCGGCGCCCACCAGCGCGCCAACAGCCACATCGCGGCGATGAAGGCCTGACGCCTTCAGGAACAGCGCATCAGAATCACGACGACGGCCCGTCACCTCCGCCTGTCGGCGGCAGGGGGCGGGCCGGAGTCGTCAGGAGGCGGGGATGATCGGCATCGCCGACATACTCGACGACGTGTGAGGAGGGGCAACTTGGCCAAGTTCACCATTGATGCGACGCCGTTTCGAGGTGTCGTCGATGACGTCGACGGGGAGAACGAGACGCAAGGCACCCAAGCGCGGGGTGTGACGGCCGCACTCGAGGATCTTCACGCGGCCTGCGTCGATGTGGGGCTGCGAGGGTCCGTGACGACCTTGCGTGACGATGTCTTCGGCAGGGTCCTTGAAGCTCTCTCGGCGTCGAGCGAGAGTGCGGTGGAAGCGGCTCGGGCGACGGCGACGGAGTACGAGGATTTCGACGCTGAGGCCGCTTCCAAGGCGTCCGCCGTGGAACTGGAGGAATGACACGATGCTGGCGAATGTGACGATCACCGGTATGACGACGTGGGAATCGTCCACGGACATGGACACGCTGTCCCATGATGTGATGACTGCAGTGGCGACCCTCGCGGACACGGTTCAGGGCCAGGACACCACGTGGCAGGACTTACGCGACCACTACGAGGGCGAGAACAAGGCCGACCTGGTCAATGGATTCCACGTGCCTGTCGAGAATGCCGGTCGAATCGTGTTGGCAGCGGCAGCTGTGGACTCCGCCATGGTGACGTTCTCCGGTGAGCTGCGCAGTCTCGAACGGCAGAGGCAGACACTCGAAGATGATGTCGCAACGTTCAACAGCTTGTACGGCGCGCAACAAGTCGAGGATCTATCGCCCAGTGCCGCTACATGGCGTCAGGAGCTCCTTGCGACTCCTGAGACCCTTCAGGAGCTTTATCTGACTGCAGTCGAGGAGTGCTCCCAGGCTCTGGACGACATCACCGTGGAGAGTTTGGACATCGAGTCCACGGGAACGGGGCGCCCGGGGCTGTGGCACGGGACCTCCTGGACGCCGCGATCACGTCTGCGGTTCCCACGGAGCCTCTGAGCGTCACTACGACGACGCTCGGTGGATTGGACATCGCTCGCGTGCGGGAGCCATGGCTTCGCCACAACGACGTGATACCCGAGACGTGGCAGGCGCGGTTCATGGGATTCCATGTCGGCCACTACGGGGCGTCCCTGGTGGCCGGTGGGTCCGCTCTTCACCGTGCCTGGGCCACGCGGAGCTGGGCGCCGATTCGCAACATGCCGCTGGCGATGAGGATGACGTTGCGGAATCATTCGAACGATAGGACCCGCGCCGCAATGCGACACAACGATCGCAGGACATTCCAGAAGCCGACGTGGGGAGCTGTGCGCACCCAATTCCTGGACGGCCTGCCGTTCATCGGTGACGCAAGGTCGGTGCACGAGTGGCGGAAGACTCGGACATCGGCGAACACAGGCAAGCCGGAGGACGCCAGGAAGGACGCTCACAGAGTCGAATCACGGTCGGTCATGAAGTTCAACACCGGGGTGAAGGCGTTGGGTACGGCCGGCACGGTTGTGGGCGCGGCGTCTACATACAGCAGCGAGCATGAAAAGCAGCTCCAGGAGAACCGGGCGGAGAATCCCGGTGCCTCTCGCGAGGAAGTGGAGCGCGAGGCACGCCACGACGCCGGGGCGCAGACGGCGGGCAACGTCGGCAGCACCGTCCTGGCCTCCGCGGCGGCCGGCGCCGTCGCCGGGTCGGTCGTCCCCGGTCCGGGCAATGTGGTCGGTTTCGCGACCGGTGTGGTCACCGGCGTCGCCATGAGCGTCCCCGTCGCCGACTCGGACGGCGATGGGCAGAAGGACAGTGCCGCCGAAGCTGTCGGCGATGGCGCAGAGTGGCTGTGGAACAAGGTTCGCGGCAAGTGATGGGTTTTCTCGATGGAAGGACGATCGATGTCTGAGCAGGGAGTGCAGTCGGTGTCGCTGGAGGATGTGCGTTTCCCGTTGCGGGTGCGTGTGCGGACGAAGGTGTGGGCGCCGACGTTCGTGGCGGCGGCGGTGTTGTGGGTGTTGTCCGTGCCGATCATGGCGGGGGTGCCGTCGTCGTTGTTCGATGAAGAGTCCGCGATGCTGTTGCTGTTGCGGGTGTTGATGGGGATCGGGTTTCTGCCGTTGACGTTGTATGTGGTCTACGCGTGGATGGCGTGGCGGCGGCCGCGGCATCTGACGGTGGATGAGCAGGGGGTGTGGACGCACTCGTGGCGGGTGCGTTGGGAGGACGTGGAGTCCCTGTGGCTGAACCCGACGCACGGTCAGGCCCCGGACAAGAAGACGCAGGTCGGTTTCATGGTCGAGGATCATGCTTGGACGGACGAACTGCGGCGGGGGAACAGGTGGGACTCGGGGTATCCGTTCGGTCTGGGCGGGCTGCTCCCGCGAAACCACTTGATCTATACGCAGTTCGCCACGGATCCGCCGATCCAGTCGTTGTTCGAGTTGTTCGAGCAGCTGCGGATGCAGGCTCGTGGTGAGACGCCGGAGCGGCCGACGCCTCATGGGTGACACCACCGAATCTGAGATCAACGTGGGCGACGCAGCGGGTGCTGTCTTCGGACCCTTCGAGTTGCACGTGCCGAAGGCATGGGCGTCTGTGGAGCGTCACGGCGGGGGCCCGGGTGTCATTGTGTTCGACGTTCGCCCGGAGACCGCTCACACGGGAGAGGAGGAGATCCACCCGAACGTGGTCGTGCGGTATTTCGCGGAGCCGAACGATGGCGGGGTGGTGTCGGCCTCCCTGCGTGAGCTGGGTCTTGCCGGTGAGTCTGACCTGGACGGCTTTCTGCCGTTGTCCTACGAGGCGTTCTTCACCGGGATCGGCCTGCCTGCACGGCGGCATCATGTGGTGGCGTGGCAGGGTGGCCTGCTCTGGCACAGTCTGCGCTGGTATGTGGGGCTGTCGGGTCATGTCCTGGAGCTCACCCTGTCAATCGGTGAGGGGGACGACGTGGAGGCGCTGGGTTCTCAGTGCGACCACCTCGTACGTCGCGTCTGCACGGCGCACGACTCTGACCGTCCCGTGGGAATGCTGTGGCCGTTGCCCCCTCGCGCGGTGCAGGACCCTTGGCCAGGCGCGGTGGTGACCGAGCAGGGTCTGGTGCCGGTGCAGGTGGAGAGCCTCAGCCCAGCCGTAGACCAGGCGCAGGCGATGACATCGAGGCTGTGGTCCGGTGAGTTCTCATCGACTCAAACCGCGGTCCTCGAACAGCGACCGCCGCTCCTGAGCGGACGGGGTGTTTATCATGGGCGTGAGCGTCATGTCGAAATCTGTCCGGCCGATGACGGTCAGGCCGTCGTCCTCTGTGTCGAACACGGCGGGGCCGGCTCGCCGGACAGGACACGGGTCGCAACGGTTCCGATGATCCTGGCGGTTCCCCTCGCTTTGGAAGCCGCTGGAGTGCGGCTGGACTGGATGCGTGACGCAGTGTTCGAGTCCGAGGGGGTAGCCGGTGCTGACACGGAGGGGTGGTCTGCGGTGGCCGATACGGCCGCTGCCGAGGAGCTGCTCCGACGTCCGCGGGACTGGTGGGTGTGGAGAGACCGAGAGGACCAGGTGGCTGCCGAGTGGATGCAGCCTCACGGAGGGCCTCCGTTTGCTGTGATGCGTGGCGAGGGGATATCGACAGCGGTACCCGTCGTTCCGGGAATCGTGTACGGGGCATTGCAGGCGGCGGTCGCCCAAGCGATGGAGGATCCGGGCCGGTGAAGCGCCCTGGGTTTCGTTCCGATCCAACTGAAGGAGAACCGGAACATGCCCAAGAAATACACCCCTTCAGCTGCGTGAACGCGCCGTGCGGACGGTCCTCTAACGCCAAGCCACTCAAGGAGGTCCTCGGCTACCGCACTCCCGCGGAGGTCGAGGCGGCTTACACTCACGATCAGGACTCAGCGCCCGTTGCGTCCTGACCTCGGAACGAAACCCAGGGCGCTTCACTTGGACGGACGAACTGCGGCGGGGGAACCGGTGGGACTCGGGGTATCCGTTCGGTCTGGGCGGGCTGCTCCCGCGAAACCACGTGATCTTGACGCAGTTCGCCACGGATCCACCGATCCAGTCGTTGTTCGAGCTGTTCGAGCAGCTGCGGATGCAGGCTCGTGGTGAGACGCCGGGGGACGGCGCCGGCCACTGAAGCAAGGGTCAGTTCCCACCGGTGCCCGTGCAACACGAGCGCTGCACTGAACACCGTTCAATAACCCTGCTACAGTGCTGGCCATCACCTACACGCCCAGCAGAGGACTCCCATGACCGTCGACCCCACCCAGACCGTCTCCGCCACCACCGCGGACACCCCCGCTCGTCCCCTCGACGTCGACGCTCTGGTGGACCGGATCGAGGCCGGCCACGCCCTCACCGCCGAGGAGGCCGTCGCCGTCCTGGACGCCCCGGACGCGGACACCTTCCGCATCGTCGCCGCCGCCTCGCGCCTGCGGGAGCGTCACTTCGGCCGGACCGTCAAGGTCAACTACCTTGTCTCCCTGAAGACCGGCCTGTGCCCGGAGAACTGCACGTACTGCTCCCAGCGGCTCGGCACCCAGGCCGAGATCCTGAAGTACACCTGGCTGAAGCCGGAGGAGGCCGTCCGTCAGGCGGGCCTGGGCATCGCCGGCGGCGCCAGCCGAGTGTGCATGGTGGCCTCCGGCACCGGCCCCACGGACCGGGACGTGGATCGGGTGGCCGGGATGGTGGAGCAGCTCAAGGGAGAGCACCCGCAGGTGGAGGTCTGCGCCTGCCTGGGCTTCCTCAAGGACGGGCAGGCCGAGCGTCTGAAGGACGCCGGCGTGGACGCCTACAACCACAATCTGAACACCGCCGAGTCCCACTACGAGTCCATCTGCACCTCCCACACCTACGGCCAGCGCGTGGACACCGTGCAGCGCGCCGGCGCCGCGGGGATGTCCTCCTGCTCCGGCCTGATCGCCGGAATGGAGGAGACCCACGAGCAGCTTGTGGAGGCGGTGTTCGCCCTGCGGGAGCTGGACGCGGACTCCATCCCGGTGAACTTCCTCATGCCCTTCGACGGCACGCCCCTGGCCGGCCACAACCAGCTCTCCCCGCTGGAGTGCCTGCGCATCCTCGCCATGGTCCGCCTGGCCTGCCCGGACAAGGAGCTGCGGATCGCCGGCGGCCGCGAGATGCACCTGCGCTCGCTGCAGCCGGTGGCGCTGCAGGTGGCGAACTCGCTCTTCCTGGGCGACTACCTCACCTCGGAGGGGCAGGCCGCCGAGGCGGACCTGCAGATGATCGCCGACGCCGGGTACACCGTGCTCGGCGTCCAGGCCCACGACGACGGCGCGCCCGCCTCCGCCGGAACGGTCACCGGGTGCTGCGGCGGCGAGGACGCCGCCGGGGGGACGACGGTGCCGCGTCGTCCTCCGCCGGCTGCTGCACAGGCG
>NZ_JBNFOB010000029.1:0-15418 GCF_057364565.1 Micrococcus sp. LASM2_SD2
CCGCGCGCCGGCCGCACCGGCCGCCAGGAGCTGGAGGGCGTGGCCGCGGCCCGCTTCTCCGAGACGGTCCTGCCGCAGCTGGCCGCCCTGGAGAACGTCCGCGTGGACGTCACCGGCGAGCGCCCGGACTACCGGGAGCTGAAGGCCGCCCCGCGCATCGAGGTGGGGACGCGGGCCACGAAGAACGACTGGTTCGACCTCGGCGTGCAGGTCTCCGTGGACGGCCACGTGCTGCCGTTCGCCGAGCTGTTCACCGCGCTGGTCCACGGCAAGACCACGCTGATCCTCATGGACGGGTCCTACCTGTCCCTGGACCACCCGGCTTTCGAGCGGTTGCGCGCCCTGCTCTCCGAGGCCGCCACCCTGCAGGAGTGGACCCCGGAGAACCAGCAGGTCTCCAAGCACCAGGTGACCTTCTGGGAGGACCTCAAGGACCTCGCGGACGACGTGCAGGAGGACCCGGCATGGACCGCGGCGATGGGCCGGCTCGCCGCGACCGAGCGGCTGCCGGACCCGGAGGTCCCCGCGGGGCTGCGGGCGGAGCTTCGCCCCTACCAGCGGGAGGGCTTCCGCTGGCTCGCGTTCCTGCACGAGCTCGGGCTCGGCGGGATCCTGGCCGACGACATGGGCCTGGGCAAGACCGTCCAGACCCTCGTCCTGCTCTGCCACGCCACGGAGCGGCGCATCGCCGCCGGGGAGGCGTGCCGAAGGCGTCCGCCGCGGGGCGCGGCTCCTGCGGCGGAGGGGGCTCCGTGGCGGAGGCGGCCGACGCGGTGGCCGAGCCGACCCCGGTGGCCGGCGAGGAGCCGTTCCTGGTGGTGGCGCCGTCGTCGGTGGTCTCGGTGTGGGCCGCGGAGGCGGCCAAGTTCGCCCCGGGCCTGGACGTGCGCGTGGTGGACCAGACCAGCCGCAAGCGCCGCACGCCGTTGCAGGACGAGGTGGCCGGCGCGGACGTGGTGGTCACCAGCTACACGCTGCTGCGGATCGACGCGAAGGAGTACCACGCCTGCACCTGGGCCGGACTCGTGCTGGACGAGGCGCAGTTCATCAAGAACCGCACCGCCAAGGTCCACCAGGTGGCCCGGGACCTGCGGGCCCCGTTCCGGCTGGCCATCACCGGCACGCCCATGGAGAACTCGCTGGCCGACCTCTGGGCCCTGCTGGACGTCGCGGTGCCCGGGTTGTTCCCGAGCCACCGGCTGTTCCGCGAGGAGTACATCAACCCCATCGAGAACGGGGAGCACCCGGAGCGGATCGAACGGCTGCGCCGGCGGCTGCGGCCGTTCATGCTGCGCCGCTCCAAGGAGCTCGTGGCCAAGGACCTGCCGCCGAAGCAGGAGCAGGTGCTGTCCGTGGAGCTCGAGCCGGCGCACCGCAAGCTCTACGACCGGGTGCTCCAGCGCGAGCGCCGCAAGGTCCTCGGCCTGCTGGACGACGTGGACGGCAACCGCTTCACCATCTTCAAGTCCCTGACCCTGCTGCGCATGCTGGCGCTGGCGCCGCAGATCGTGGACGACCAGTACACCTCGGTGCCGAGCTCCAAGCTGGAGCGTTTCCTGGACGACCTCACCGAGGTGCTGGGCGAGGGCCACCGGGTGATCGTGTTCAGCCAGTTCACGACCTTCCTCAAAGCGGTGGGCGAGGAGCTCGAGCACATGGGCGTGGACTACGCGTACCTGGACGGGTCCACGCGCCGCCGGGCCGAGGTGATCCAGGGCTTCCGCGAGGGCGACGCCCCCGTGTTCCTGATCTCCCTGAAGGCCGGCGGCTTCGGCCTGACCCTGACCGAGGCGGACTACGTGTTCCTCATGGACCCGTGGTGGAACCCGGCGGCCGAGGCGCAGGCCGTGGACCGCGCGCACCGCATCGGGCAGGACCGGACCGTGATGGTCTACCGAATGGTGTCCGAAGGGACGATCGAGGAGAAGGTCCTGGAGATGCAGCGCCGCAAGGCCGAGCTGTTCGGCGCCCTCATGGACGAGGCCGACGACTCCGGTGCCGGAGCCTTCACCGACTCCCTCACGGCGGACGACATCCGCGAGCTCCTCGGCGCCGACGACTGACCGGACCGCAGCGGAGCACGCCCGGCGTCTTCGCTCGCGAAACGGGAACCCCGGGGCTTTTTCGCTCGCGAAACGGGAACCGGTCGGCGTCGTGCGGCGAGCCAGAAGAATCGGCTGCCTCAGGGCGGCGTGAACTGGCCACATCCTCTGGTTCGGCGACCGGTTCGGCGGCGCGCCTGCCGGGTCAGACGTCTGGCGTCGCCTCGTCCTTCGTCTCCAGGACCACCAGCCGCACGGGCGCGAGGCTCGGCGTGACCACCTGGAAGGTCACCTCGGTGCCGTCGCCGGGGCCGCCGATGCCGGTCTCACAGGTCGACGATGCGACGGTGGAGCCCTGCGATTCCGTGAGCGTGATGGGCGTGGAGCGCTCGCAGATCACCTGCGTGGAGTACGAGTGCCCGGTGCGCGTCTGCACGGTCACCTCGGCGACGCCCTCGCCCTGGTCCTCACCCACGATCGTGCCGATGCCCTGCCCGGTGCCGTCCGCCTCGGCCCCGGCCTCGAGATGGTCGGCATAGGTGGTGCCGTCGGACGCGTAGAGCTCGCTCGGCCAGGCCATCGGAGCCGGCGACGACGGCGCCGTCGCCTTCGCCGAGATCGTCGCCTCGGACGTGCCCTCACCCGAGCCCGAGGCGGAGGTGCCGCCGAGGCGGAGGGGGAGGCCGTCGTCGGGCCGGGGGACGGGGAGGACCCCTCGGCGCCCGTGCAGCCGGTGAGGGCGGCGGCAAGCAGCAGCGGCAGCGCGAGGGCGGTGAGGCGGTGGCGGGGCATGGGGACCTCCTGCTCAAGGGCCGCGACGGTGCGGCATGCGGTGAATCTAGGCGCGTGCGGCGCAACGGCACAAGGGCCGCGGCCGGATCGAGATGCGGCGCACCGATGAGCCGGACAGAGTCTGGATCCATAGGCCTCTCGACGGCGTAGCGTGGGGCCATGCATGAGAAGCAGGGCGATCGCCGACCGCTGGGTCCCTCGGCCCGGGCCCAGGTGCCGCCGTTCATGGTGATGGACATCCTCGGACGGGTGGCCGAGCTGCGGGCCGCGGGCCGGGACGTGGTGTCCCTCTGCGCCGGCGAACCCGGTGCCGGGCCCGCCGTGTGTGAACGCGGCCGCCGCCGAGGTGCACGGCTCCGGGCGGGCGCTGACCTACACGCCGGCGGTGGGCATCCGGCCGCTGCGCGAGGCGATCGCCGGGCACTACGCCCGCTGGTACGGGCTGGACGTGGCCCCGGAGCAGGTGGCGGTGACCACCGGCTCCTCCGGCGCCTTCATGCTCGGCTTCCTCTCCGCCTTCGAGGCCGGCGACCGGGTTGCCCTGGCCCGCCCCGGGTACCCCGCCTACCGGAACATCCTGACCTCGCTCGGCTGCGAGGTGGTCGAGCTGGACGCCGGGCCGGACGTCCGGCACCAGCCGACCGTCGAGCTGCTCGAGGCCGCCGAGGCCGAGCGAGGACCGCTGGCCGGGCTCATCCTGGCCTCCCCGGCCAACCCGACCGGCACCATGGTGACCGCCGCGGAGCTCGAGGCGGTCGCCGTGTGGTGCGAGCAGAAGGGCGTGCGGCTGGTCTCGGACGAGATCTACCACGGCATCGTGTACCGCGGCGGGGGAGAGGGGCAGCCCGTCGACGGTGTTGGGGGCGCCGGGGCGGGGGACCGGTCTGCCGGCCACGGCTCCTGCGCCTGGACCTTCAGTCGCACCGCCGTGGTGATCAGCTCGTTCTCCAAGTACTGGGGCATGCCCGGCTGGCGGCTGGGCTGGATGCTCGTCCCGGACGACCTGCGGGCCACCGTGGACGGCCTCGCCGGCTCGGCGGCCCTGTGCCCGCCGGCCGCCGCGCAAGAGGCGGCGGTGCAGGCGTTCTCCGATCAGGCCTACGCCTTCTGCGAGGAGCAGGTGGAGCGGTTCGCCGCCACCCGAGAGGTACTGCTGGAGCGGGTACCGGAGCTGGGCTGGGCGGACGTCGCCCCGGCCGACGGGGCCTTCTACCTCTGGGCCAGGCTCCCTGAGTGGGCGCTGCGGCGGTACGGGAACGCCCTCGGCTACTGCACCGCCCTGCTCGAGGAGGCCGGCGTGGCCATCACCCCCGGCGACGACTTCGACGCCGTCCACGGCCCCGAGTGCGTCCGCCTGTCCTTCGCCGCCGGGGCGGATGCCGTGGACGAGGCGCTCGCGCGGATCGTGGCCTGGCAGGAACGGGTGCGAGCCGAGCGCATAGGCCCGGCCCACCCCTCGATGGCCTCGCACCCCTGACACCATCCCACCGACTCCCGATACACCCCGGAACGGCGGCGACAGCCATGACCCGCCCCATCGTGACCACCACTGTCCTGAAGGACTCGACCGCACCCAGCCGTGTGCTGTTCGTCGGCGCCGGACTCGGCACCGGTGTGACGGCGCTCTGGTCGGAGTGCGCCCGGCTCCTCCCCGACGACGTCCTCGTGCTCGGCTGGGACCTGCCCGGCGCGCGGGTTCACCCTGCAGATGCGCCTGGAGGCCGAGATCCGTCGCCTGTACCCCTCAGCTGCGCGAGGTGCGCACGGCCGGGTGATCGCGAGACGATGGAGCCGCACCATCCCCGTCCCACCCCGTCCCACCCCGTCCCACCCCCGTCCCCGAAGGAGCACCCATGGCATCGCGCGAGCGCATCGGACTGATCGGAGCCGGCCCGTCCGGCATGGCCCTGCTGCGGGCCTTCGCCCTGGCGGAGAGGGCGGGCGCGGAGGTCCCGGAGGTCGTCGCGTTCGAGCGTCAGGACGACTGGGGCGGCCAGTGGAACCTGGACTGGCGCACCGGCGCGGACCGGTACGGCGAGCCCGTGCACTCCTCCATGTACCGGGGCATGTGGATCAACGGCCCCAAGGAGTGCATGGAGTACCCGGACTACCCGTTCGACGCCCACTTCGGCCGCGCCGTGCCCTCCTACCTGCCGCGCGAGGTGATGTCCGAGTACATCCGTGCCCGCATGCAGGACGTGGACGTCCGCGGCCGGATCCGCTTCGCCACGGCGGTCCGTTGGGTGGAGAAGCACGACGACGGCCGGTTCCGTCTGACTGCCCAGAACCTCGTCAGCGGGGAGACGGTGGAGGAGGAGTTCGACCGGATCGTGGTGGCCTCGGGCCACTTCCACACCCCGCAGGTGCCGGATCTGCCGGGCATCGAGACCTTCCGCGGACAGGTGCAGCACTCCGGCGACTACCGCTCGCCCGAGGGCTACGTGGGCAAGCGGGTGCTCGTGGTGGGGTCGAGCTACTCGGGGCAGGACCTGGCGCTGCAGCTGCACCGCGCCGGTGCGACGCACGTGACCACCGCCTACCGGAAGCAGCCGCAGTCCGTGGCCTGGCCCCAGGGCATGGACGAGCAGCCCGCTGTCCAGCGCTTCGACGGGAACCTGGTGACCTTCGAGGGCGGCGCGCAGGCGGAGTGCGACATGGTCCTGCTCTGCACCGGCTATCTGCACCACTACCCGTTCATGCCGAAGGAGCTGGCGCTGGGCGGGCCGAACCTGCTGAGCCCGATCGGGCTGTGGAAGGGCGTCGTGTGGCACGGCGACCCGGACGTGCTCTACGTGGGCGCGTCCCAGCAGCTGTTCACGCTGACTCTCCTGGAGGCGCAGGCGTACTTCGCGCGTGACGTGCTGCTGGGGCGTGTGGAGGTGCCCGGTGCCGAGGAGCGGAAGGCGGACATGGACGCCTGGTTCGAGCGGATGACGCAGATCGACGGGCCGCCGGCCGCGCTGGCCTGGCAGGGCGCGTACATCCAGGACCTGTCCTCGCACACGGACTGCCCGGCGGTGGACGTGGAGGCCGTGGCCCGGACGTTCTTGGAGATGCGCGACGCCCGGATCGAGGACGTACGGACCTTCCGGGACCGGCAGCACCGCTCCACCGTCACCGGCACGCTGGCCGTGCCGCACCACACCCCGTGGATGCAGGAGCTCGACGACTCCGCGGAGAACTTCCTGGGGGAGCCAAGGGGCTGAGCCCGCCCCTGGCGTTTGCGTCGCCACCCGTCGTTTTCGCTGGCGAAACGGGAACGGCTGGACGCGCCGGCCTCCCGTTTCGCGAGCGAAAACGCCTCGGTCGGTTCAGTGGGCCAGCGCCAGGGCCGTCTCGGCCTCCTGGGCCGCCTCCTGCGGCACCGGGGCGGCCTCCGCCACCGCCGCCTCCAGCGCCTCCGCGGAGAACTCCGCCCCCAGCTGCCCGGGCGCCGTGGACAGGGCGGTGTTCAGCGCGACCGCCACGCGGCCGTCCTCGTCCCGCACCGGCACCGCCACGGAGGCCAGGTTCCGGTCCAGCTCGCCGGCCACCACGGAGCAGCCCTGCTCCCGCACCCGCGCGACCTCGGCCAGCAGCTCCTCCACGCCGGCCCGCGTCAGCTCGGTGCGCGGCGTCCGCGGCGACCCCTCGAGCACCCGGCGCACTGGTGTTCTGACGTCCTGCCGGTGAGGGGACGCCGGCCCACGTCGCCGGTGTCCCCTCACTCGCGTCCGAGCACCTCATCCGCCCCGAGGACGCCGTCCAGCAGCTCCGGGTCGATCGGCTGTCCCTCGCGGATGACGGACAGGTGGCCGCTGGCCTCCATGACCACGCAGGCGACCTGGTCCATCGAGGACACCCCGGCCCGGCGCAGGGCGGCGTGCAGCTCGGGTCGGTTCACATGGGCCCTGCGACGGGCGGTCTCGAGGACGCGTCCGTGGGCCACGATCACGCGGGCGCGTCCGGCGATGGCCCGCTGTCCGCGGACGGTGGCGGTGAGCGCGCCGAAGACCACCTCGAGCAGCACCAGCGTGAGCAGTCCGATGAGTCCGGTGGCCAGCGTCGGCGGATGGCCGAGGATCACGCGTCCGGCCACGGCGCCGAACATGATGATCACCACCGAGTCGAAGGCGGACAGCCCGGTGAGCAGGCGCGCGCCGAACACGCGCAGCAGGAGCAGGAACGCCACGTAGACGATCACGGCGGTCAGCACCACGACAGGGATCCGCCACAGCTCGATCCCCAGTGACTCGGCCAGGGCGGGTCCCCATCCCTGCGGCGGTGTCATCGGCGGCGCTCCTCGGTGTCCGGGCGGGCCTGCGGCCCGCTGCGTGGGGAAGGGCTTCACGACGACGGCCGCGCACCCTGGTCTGTCCACGCTACTCCGCCTCGGGCCGGGTCCTGGCTCGTTGCCCACCGCCGTCGCCCCCTCCCTCTCGTTTTCGTTCGGGAGAACGTCGAGTTCCAGGGGCCTTTCGTTCGGGAGGCCGTCGGGTCTCCCGGTCCGGGCGTGCAGCGGGCCCCACTCGACCCCGTATTGCGAACGCGAAGCAATAGCGTTTACAGTTGGGCACCATGACCGAGTCTTCCCGTACTTCCGCCCTGTCCTCTGCGGTGGTCGCTCCCACGCGCCGCCTGAAGTCCTTCTCCGTGCTCGCCGCGACCATGGCCGCCGCCGCGCTGGCGCTGTCCGCGTGCGCCGGCGGTGACGAGGCCGGGGACAAGGACGCCTCCGCCACCGGCTCGGCCACGCAGGGCGCCGAGGAGTCGAAGGACGGCGAGGGCTCGGGCGAGGACACCGCCGCCGCGTCTTCCGTGGACGAGAAGGACTGGGTCGACCCGACCGAGGCCAAGGAGGTCTCCGGCGTGAGCCCGCGCATCCTCCTCTCGGACGACGAGGGTCTGACCCTCCTCGACGCCGAGACCGGCGAGGTCGTCAAAGAGCAGGAGCTGCCCGGCTTCAAGCGGCTGTCCAATGCCGGCAACGGCAAGGACGTCATGGTGGTCACGGACAAGGGCTGGGAGGTCTTCTCCACCGGCATCAAGTCCCAGATCCACGGCGACCACTTCCACCACTACGAGTCGGAGCCGGGCATGACCGGCGTCGTGTTCCCGGGCGAGCACGCCGGCCACGTGGTGATGCACAACGGCAAGACCACCCTCTTCGCGGACGGCACCGGTGCCATCAGCACGTTCTTCTCGGACGACCTGGACAAGGCCACCCCGGACCTGACCCCGGTCACCGAGGACATGGAGACCGAGGACGCCCACCACGGTGTGGCCCTGGAGCTGCTGGACGGGTCCGTCCTGACCACCGAGGGCACCGAGGACGAGCGCCACACCGTGAAGGTCGTGGACCGTGAGGGCAAGGAGATCGCCAAGACCGAGGACTGCCCGGGCGTCCACGGAGAGGCCGCCGCCGAGCCGCAGGACGGCAAGGACGTGGTGGTGCTCGGCTGCGAGAACGGCCCGATCGTGTACCGCGGCGGCGAGTTCCACAAGATCGACCCGGGCATGGAGTTCCAGCGTTCCGGCAACCTCGCCGGCGACGAGGACTCCTCGGTCGTCCTGGGCGACTACAAGGTGGAGAAGGAGCCCGAGGAGGCCGTCGAGCGCACCACCGAGGTCGTGCTGATCGACACCGAGACCAATGAGATGAAGGTCGTGGACCTGGGCTCGTCCTACTGGTTCCGCTCCCTGGCCCGCGGCCCGGAGGGCGAGGGCGTCGTCCTGACCTACGACGGCAAGCTCAACGTCATCGACGAGGAGTCCGGCGAGGTCGTGAAGAAGATCGACGTCATCGGCGAGTGGAAGGAGAAGGACGACTGGCAGGAGCCGGGCCCGATCCTCAAGACCGCCGGTGACTTCGCCTACGTGACGGACGCGGAGAACGAGAAGCTCGTGGTGGTCGACCTGGTGAAGGGCAAGAAGGTCGACGAGTTCGAGCTGGACGGCCCGGCGACCGAGATGGCCGTCGTGACCGGCGAGCCGGAGGCGCCCGCCCACGAGGAGGGTGACGACCACGGAGACCACGAGGGCCATGACCACGGCGAGGACGGCCATGACCACGAGGGCCATGACCGCGCCGAGGGGGACGACGGCCACGATCACTGATCGTGCCTGAACAAGATCCGGCGGCGGCCCGTTCATGCCGGCGCCGGTGACCAGACTCCCTCTGGCGGGCCGTTGTGGGGATGGGCTGCCCGGGGGATTCCAGCCGGATGTCGTGGGGACGTCCGCTGGAGCCGCAGAGAGCGCCGGGGCCGTGTCGTGGGGACGCGGCCCCGGCGTGACTGTCAGCCCGCCGTTTTCGTTCGGGAAACCGTCGCGTCCCCAGCTGCTTTCGTTCGGGAAGGCGGTGGGTTGTTCGCGGTCTCAGCCTGGCAGACCCCGGCGTCAGGCCTCAGCGACCGCGTCGATCTGGAAGCGGGCTCCGGCGGGGAGAGCAGCTGCCTGAACCGTGACGCGAGCCGGATAGGGGGTGGAGATCTCCTCGGCATACGTCCGGTTCATCAGGTCGACGTCGGCGTAGTCCACGAGGTAGACGGTGACCTTCACCAGGTCGGACGCGGTCAGGCCGAGATCCGCGAGCAGGATGCGCAGGTTGGCGAACATCCGGTCCAGCTGCGCCGACGGGTCCTCGCTGACGAGGGCGCCCGTGTCCGGGCACTGACCGATGAGTCCTGACAGGTGCCACAGGCGCGCGGCCGGCGGGCGTGGGAGAACGGTGCGCTTGAGGCGAAGAGGTGCGGGCTGAACACGTGATCGTCTTGGGGCTCCATCGAGTCGAGGCTGGTCGGAAGCGCTGACATCGGGTCGGTGATGTCACCGACCCCCGGCGTTCGAAAAGGCTCCTGTTCTCGACCGTTTCCCGAACGAAAACACATGGGGACTCGACAGTTTTGCGAACGAAAACGTGGAGGGCAAGGGAGGGGCGGAGCGCTCAGTCCGCCTCCCGCACCTGCCGCAGCACCTCCGGGTAGACGGCGGAGGCCCAGTCGACGTAGCCGCGGCCGTTGGGGTGGAAGCGGTCCCGGGCGAGGTGCGCGAGCTGGTGCCTCAGCCCGCGGCGCAGGGTGGACGTGTACACGTCCGCGACGCCCAGCCCATGCCGCGCCGCGATCGCCCGTGCCGCATCGTTCGCCGCGCGCACGCGCTGCTCGAACGGCCAGACGCGGAAGCTCGGGACCAGCCCGAGGGTCGCCCCTTCCGGCAGCCGGCGGGCGATCTCCTCGAGCGGCGCGGCGAAGCGCTCGACCCTGAAGGGCAGCGTCCCGGTGACGTCGTTGCCGCCGACCACGCAGGTCACCGCGTCGAGGCGAGTGCCGTCGTCGTGAAGGCGGGCGCGCAGCGCCTCCAGCCGGGGAACCTGGTCCGCGAGCACGTGATGCGCTTTCGCCCCGGACACCGCGAGGTTCACCACCCGCACCGGCCGCCCGGTCTCCGCCGTCACCCGCTTCGCCACCTGGGACACGTAGGTGTCCGCCCACGTCTCGGCGCCCACCCCGACCGCGGCGGAATCGCCCAGCACCGCCCACACGATCTCGCGCTCGCCGGGCGTCTCGGCGTGTGCCTTCCAATGCGCGCGGTAGTCCGCGTCCTGGGCGGCCGCGCCGCCGAAGAGGATCCCCATGCCGCTCACGCTACGTGCTGCGGTGGCCTCTCCGGCGCTCTTCACACGCCGCCGAGAGGCGTGGCCAGTCCCGGGTAGTCCAGGACGACGCCCTGCCGGTCCACGGTCAGGTCCACGCTGACGTCCCGGGTGAGGGAGCGGTAGTGCACTCGGCCCGGAACGGAGGACCCGTAGACCTGGTCTCCGCGGCGCACCTGCAGCGAGGGGACGTCGACCCACGCCATGGTGAGCGGGGTGTCCTCCACGGCGTATTCGAGCAGTCCGAGCCGCCTGATCGGCATGACGTTCGTCAGCGGGCAGAGGCCGAGGTCGCAGTCCAGGGCGCCCTCGAGGTCGGTGCCCGAGTCGATCCCCGGCTCCGGCAGGTCGACGTTGCCCTCGGAAACAGCGTCAGCGGTCCAGACGCCCGTCTCCCCACGGACCAGGTCCAGCCGTCGGGCCCAGTCGACTCCGCGGGAGGTCACCGACAGCCGCCGTGTGCGCCACCCGGGCCCCAGCTGTAGCGGTGGAGGCTCATGGCCTCATGCTGGCATCCGGCGCAGACGCCATAGGAGTCTGCCTCTGCTGCTGCTCGGCCCCGTCCTCACCGGTCGGCTCTTCGTGCGCCGCAGCCCACTCTGCCTTCTGGCGCTCGCTGCGCCGGTGGTTGCGCACCGCGATCACCCCGATCACCACACCGACCACGATCGGCTTCCACACCTGGTCGTACTCGAGGATCGTCACGAGCCATCCGGGCAGCGGCGGCAGGTCGACCTCCCATGCGGGCAGTCGGGGGACCGGCAGGCGGATCTGCGGCAGGACGGGCACGGGAAGGTGGATCTGCGGGAGCGTGAACTCCGGGAGGTCCACCTCCCAGTCCGGCAACAGCGGGGCCAGCAGCCGGGCCAGCACCGGCAGGACCACCAGAACGAAGACCGCCGCCCCGGCCTTCCCGAAGCCGCCCATCAGCGGATAGAGGACCCGCTTCACGCTGCTGGACTCCATGGCCGCCTGACGCTTCGCTCCGCGGGAGCCGGGCGGCGGGTCGAACTCCACCACCGAGGAGCTCTCCCGCAGCTGCACGGAGAGCAGGTCGCCCAGCATGGTCGACTGGATCTTCAGCCTCCGCCGGCTCGACCCCGCATCGGAGCCGAACGTGGACCAGCCGTCGTCGTCCTTGCGGGGGTTCGTCAACCGGATCACGTCCACACCGGTCCGCGGGTAGCGGCCGGTGACCTCGCCGTCGATGCGCACCTGCAGCCGCAGCGGCGGGTTCTTCAGGCGGGCCCGCACGCGGGCGGGGAACGAGGCGGCCAGGGGTGCGCGCTCGCCGTGCCCCGTCCGTTCCACGCTTCCCGACGACGGCCCGCTCACCTCGTCCTGCCCGGTCGCCTCCGGTGCGTTTTCCTTCGCAGCGTCCTTCGGCAGCGGCCAGTCCGGGTCCTCGGCGAGGAACTCGGCGTCGAAGCCCTGGCGCAGCTCGAGGCGGCCGTGCTCGGGGTGGTCGAGGGTCCAGACCTCCACGGCTCAACCCCTCGCCTTCGGACGGCCGCCGAGCACGCTGCCCAGGCGACACAGGGCCAGGACCCCGATCGCGTAGATCCCGGTGCCGTCGTTGGTGTACATCCGCAGCCCCAGCAGACACAGGAGCGTGGTGAGGACCGGGAACGCCCACGTGGTGCGGAACACGAGCCCGTCCAGCACGCCCAGCACCAGTGCGGCGGAGGGGAGCAGGACCAGCAGGGAGACCGTCGCGGCCCCGGCCGGCAGCGCCGCGCCCAGGACGAACGGGGCCACCAGGTACGTCGCCACGGACAGCGCGTACGGCCAGGCCTGCCGGCCGGTGCGCTCCGGTTCGGACGTCTTCTCCGCGGGTTCCGCGGTCACGGTGGTCTCCATGGCGATCAGTCTAGGAACCGCCGCGACCGGTGCGGCACCGTCGAACGTCGTGAGCCAACCGGATCCGGTACCGACCTTCGGTGCACCTGCCGGCAGCGTCAGCCCCGCACCGCCTCCACCACCACGCCCTGGTGGTCCGGGGCGCGTCCGGGCCACCTGGAGCATCGCCTCGGACGGGTCGTCATAGGCGCGGCGGTTCGTCTCGGCGGGGAGTGGGGCATGGGAGTGAGGGCAGCGGGGTGGTGGGCACGGGCATCCGGTTCACTGTCCGCTCAACGACCGTTGTACACTCCCTGAACCGTGTTCAACTGAACACCGTTCATCACTCGGAACGCCCTCCAGGAGGTACCCCTTGGCCTCGACCCCGTCGACCTCGTCCGCGGCTTCGTCCCCCGACGCCCCGGACGTCCCGCGCTCCCCGCGCACCACTCCCCGCGATGACCGCGGTCCCGGCCGACCGCGCGGGTCCTCCCCGGCCGGGGGACCTCGCGCGGATCGCCGTCATGACCGCCCTCATGGCGGTGCTCGGCATGGTCCCGCCCATCGCCGTGGCCGGCGTCCCGGCCCCGATCGTCCTGCAGAACATCGTGGTGATCCTGGCCGGGCTGATCCTCGGCCCGTGGCGCGGTGCGGCCTCGCAGCTGCTGTTCGTGGGCCTGGTCGCCCTGGGCCTGCCGCTGCTGACCGGCGGACGCGGCGGCCTCGGCGTCTTCGCCGGCCCCTCGGTGGGCTTCATCCTCGTCTGGCCGATCGCGGCCGCGGTGGTCGGACTCATCTTCTGGGCCCTGACCGGCCGGGTCCGCCGCGGCCTGTCCACCGGCCGCATCGCCGTGGCCGCCACCGTGGCCGCGCTGATCGGCGGGATCGGCGTGGTCTACGCCGGCGGCATCCTCGGCTTCGTCCTGAACGCCGGCATGGAGGTCGGTGCGGCCCTGCTGAGCATGGGTGCGTTCCTCCCGGGCGACACGATCAAGGCCGTGGTGGCCGTGCTCCTCGTGGTGGGCCTGTGGAAGGCCTACCCGCGCGCGTTCCGGTGACGGGACCAGGCCTGCGTCCGGAGCAGTCCGCGTCCTCCCGGATCGCCCCGCTCCGCCGCGGGGGCCCCGGGCCCGGTCGGCCGCACCCTCCGCGACCACGCCGCGCTGCTCGCCGCCGCCGTGCAAGCACGTGCCGACGGCATGGTGCCGCTCGTGGGGGACGACCGCTGGTCTGACGCCCTCTGGTCCGCCCAGATCGCCCGCGCGACCGCGTCGCTCGACGCCCTAGCGGACCGTCGCCCGGACCTCGCCGCGGAGGCGGCGTGGGCGGCGTTCACCTCCGGCTCCACGGGGAACCCGCGCGTCGTCCTGCGCACGGACGCCTCCTGGGAGGCCGGCCACCGGCACGTCGCCCGCTGGCTGGGCCTTGCCCCGCACGAGGCGCTGCTGTTGGCCGCGCACCCGGTGTCCTCCATGGCCGTGAACGCCGCGTCCTTCTGCGCCTACGCCGGGGTGCCGCTGCGGGTCCCGGGCCGTGCCCGGCTCCGCGCCCCAGGACCTGCTTCCCGACGACGGCCCGATCGCCTCCGCCACGCCGCTCGCCTCCCCGGGATCCTCGGGGACGGAGTCCACCGGTCCGCAGCCGGCCGCGCCGACAGCGGCCGCGCCGACTCCGGCTTCGTCGCCGGCGGTGTCCCGTCCTCGGGCCCGCACAGCAGCGCTGTCCGGGACGCCCACCCAGCTCATCGAGGCGCTCGACCTGCTGGAGACGCTGCCGGACCGCTCCGCCGCAGCCCTGCGCGTGGCTCTGGTGGGCGGGGACTGCATGCCTGCGGGCCTGCGCGAGCGTGCCGCCGGGCTGGGCGTCCGCGTGGTGCACTACTACGGATCTGCCGAGGCCAGCTACGTGGCCGTGGACCCGGACGGCACCGGCCTGCGACCCCTGCCGGGTGTGGAGGTCCGCGTGGTGGACGGGATGCTGCACGTGCGCTCGGACCAGCTGGCGCTGCCGGACGACTCCGTGCTGGCGGACGGCGCCCCGCGGTTCACCGCCGACGGATGGCTGCGCACCGGGGACCGGGCACGCCTGGACGAGGCCGGGATCCTCCGGTTGGGCGGACGCCTGGACGACGCGATCCAGACCGGCGGAGCCACCGTGGTCCCGACCGAGGTGGAGCAGGTCCTCACCGGCGCCCGCCACCCGGACGGCCGCCCGTGGTGCACCGCTGCCCTGGTGCTGGGCGAACCGGCGCCGCGGCTGGGACAGCGGGTGGTCGCATGGATCGAGCCGGCCTCGGGCAGGGACCCGGAGGAGACGGTCCGGGCCCTGAAGGCCGCCGCCGGCGAGCACCTGCCGGCGGCCTCCCGCCCACGTACCTGGCACGCCGTGGAGCGGCTGGAACGCACCGGCAGCGGCAAGGTCCGGCGCCTGGCCCCCCGAGGCCCGCCCATGAGGCTCCCCGCCGGCCTCTGGATCACCGCGGCCGCCCGCACGCCGATCACCGGGCGCTCCCGTGCCCAGGCCCACCTGGACGCGGCCGCGCTTGCCTCCACAGCGGTGCGGAGTGTGGCTGCTCCGGACGGCGCCGGGCTCGGGTCGGCCGGTCCTGCACCTCGGTCTGAGGGTGCCGAGTTCGGCCCGGCCGATGCAAAGACCGGCCCGTCCGGTGGCACGCACCCCACCGGTTCGGTGACGCCCGCGGCGGAGGTGGGCGCCGTCGTCGTGGGCAACTGCACGGGACCGGGCGGGAACCTCGGCAGGATCGCCGCGCTCGGTGCGGGGCTGGGGACCGCGGTGCCCGGGTGGTCCGTGGACGCCCAGTGCGGATCCGGCCTGGCCGCGGTCCTGCAGGCCGCCCAGCATGCGGCGTGGAGCGGCACGGACGTGGTGGCCGTGGGGGTCGAGTCCCCGTCCACCGCGCCGGATCGGCTCCTGGACGGCGTCCCCTACACGCAGGCGCCGATGGTCCCGGCGGGCTGGGAGGACCCGGACCTCACCGCCGCCGCGGACCGGCTCGCCCTGCGGCAGGGCATCACCCGGGCCCGCCAGGAGGAGTTCGCCGCCCGCTCGCACCGGCTCGCCCTGGCCGCGGCGGACCACCTCCGAGGCACGA
>NZ_JBNFOB010000030.1:0-15019 GCF_057364565.1 Micrococcus sp. LASM2_SD2
TGACCCACCCGCGTGCCGCCATGGCCGTGCTCGGCGCGGCGGCGCCCTGCTCGGCAACGCCTCGGCCCGTCGTGCCCACCGCTCGGCCGTGGAGCAGGGCGCTGCCCTGCGCGTCATGGACGACATGCCCCAGGACCTGCAGACCGACGGACCCGTGCAGATCCCGGTCCCCGCCGCTGCCCGCGTGGTGCTGGAGACCCTGCTGGACCCGGCCCTGGCCGAGGGCACCGCACTGCCGGGCGCGGCCGCGCTGCGTGCCCAGCTGCCGCACACGAAGGCCGTGGAGCCGGAGCCGGGTGCCGAGTTCTCCGATTGGCTGCCGCTCGTGGTGGACCCCGAGACCACCCTGGTCCGCGCCGTCCCGCACGACTTCACCTGGCCGGTCCGCGGCCGCTTCACCCACGACGGCGCGGACTTCGAGATCCTGCTGCGCGTGGTGGACGGCGAGCTCGGGGCAGTGGAGATCGTGCCGGTGGACGAGACCTCGGACGAGTCCTGGGAGGCCCGCGCCACTCTCGAGACCTGGCCCTCCCCCGAGGAGCTGACCTTCTCCGTGGACGGCTCGGAGCGCTAACGGACTGTCCAGGTCCGGATCAGCCCGGAGGGCTAGAGTGGGATGCCGTCCGCTGTGCCCTGAAGACTTCGGAGTCGCCTCGCCATGACCACGCCCGCCCCGGTGAAGAGCAGCGCCCGTGCGCGCCGCAAGGCCGCCCGCGCCGCCGCAGGACCGCGCCCGCGCCTGCAGATGAGCATCTACGGGTTCATGGTGGCCTGGCTGATCCCGAACCTGCTGATGGCGGCGATCGTCCTGGCGCTCACCCTGATCCCGTCCCTGCAGGAGTTCGGCAGCCTCACCCCGCTGCTGACCGTGGTGGGCATCGCGGGCCTGGTGGTCGGCCTGCCCCTGTGCCTGCTGGTGAACTGGGTGTTCCGGCATGTGCTGAACCAGTGGGTGCATGTGCTGGCCTACGCCCTGGTCGGCATGCTCTTCGGCCTGGTGGTGCTGACCCAGGGGGCCGGCGGCATCCTGCCGATGCTCATCCCGGTGATCGGCTTCCCGGCCGGCATCCTCATGGGCCTGGGCCGCCTGGCCGCCCGTCCCCTCGTCCGGGTCGTGGACGGCCCGGAGGGGGTCGCCGACGACGAGGACGCGCCTGCCGACCGGGCCGCGGCCGAGCGGTCCGTCTGACCGTCTCAGGCGCCCGACGGGGCACCTGCCCGACGGAGACGACTGTCTGACAGGCGGCGTGATGGGGCCTTCCGCCTGATCGGATGAGCTCTTTCTCCTCGAGACGCGAATCATGCGCCCTCCGCCTCAGCACACGAATCGCCGGGGCCCGGCCGTTGCGGCGGCCGCCCCCGGCGACGAGGCAGGGCCTCAGGTGTGGTGATCGTGCCGCTTCGCTGCGGCACTGCACGCTGTGCAGAGAGAAAGAAGGCGGCGGTCAGTGACCGCCGCCTTCTCCCTAGAACGTCCTCCCGGGCCCGCATCCCCTCAGGCTTGTTCCGGTCGGTGTCGTCCTGCACTGTGCACCGTCTCTTGGGGCAATTCTGATTGTAGTGCGGGCCACTGCCGAGCGGGTAGTGGACTTTCGTCTACACTTTCTCACCGACCTGTGATCCAGGTCACACCTCAGCGGGGTCACCTGCGGGCACGGCGGCCTCCAGCACCCATCGGCCCCCGTCCCGGCCGGCGGAGAAGGTCCCCCCGAAGGCGGAGATGCGCTCTCGCATGGAGTTCAGTCCCACGCCGGAGGAGTTCCACGCCTGCTCCTTCCTGCCACGGGGCCTCCGGCCGCCCTTGGGCTGCTCCACCCCGTTGACCACACGGAGGACGGCGTCCTGCCCGTCCACGGCCGCGGCGATCTCCACCGGTGCGGAGCGGTCCCCGTGCTTGGCGATGTTGCTCGTGGCCTCCTGCAGCACGCGGTAGAGCGCGCTCTGCGTGCCCAGCGGGATCGTGTGCTCACCCAGCCTCTCGTCCACCTCAACGACGAAGCCCAGCTCCATGAGCTCATGGGAGACCCGCTTCACGCCGAGCCCGAGGTCCGCCGCGGTGCTGGACTCAGAGCCGGCCTGGCCCGGCTGCGTCTGGTCCCCGACCACGCCCTCCTCACGCATCAGCGCCAGCATGCGCCGCAGGTCCACGAGGGCGTCCTTCGCGGAGTCACCGACCACCGCCAGCGCCTGGCGTGCGGCGTCGTCCGTGCCGACGAACTGCGCCGTGCGGGCCTGCATCGAGATGATCGTCAGGTTGTGCGCCACGATGTCATGCAGGTCCCGGGCCAGGATGCGACGCTCGCGGAGGGCGGCCTCGATCGCCTGCCGGCGGGCCTCCTCGATCTTGAGGGCGTCCGCTTCGCGGCGGGACCAGGCGGCCCGGATGAACACGCCGATGCTGATGCCGAGGGCGGTGATCAGGACCGTGAACCAGGTTGTTGCCGGATTCGCCCCCATAAAATAGGGGGAGAATACGGCCCACCCCATGGAGATGAGGCACGCAACCACGCTGAAACGAATATTCGCAGTGGCGATGACTGCAGCCAGGATCGCCGCACCGAAGAGCAGGACGGGCACGACATCCAAAGCAGTTCGTGCCAGAAAGTAGGTGGGGACCAACACCGTGTAGGCAACGGTCGTCGAGACCCACTGCACAACGAACGCAGCTGTGACGAGAACCAGCAGGAACACATAGCTGGCACCCGCGGGCGTCCAGGGCCCCTCGGTGATCGCGGAGTGCACGTCGGAGACCAGCGACAGGACGACGAACACGCTGGCCAACCCCAGATACCAGGGACTGCAACGCCGTGCCTCCCAGAAACGACGCCACCCTCGTGGCACCGATGGTCGTTCGATCGCCACGGTCGCAGGGGTGGGGTCTACGACTTCGGTCGAAGTCACCCGATCGTCTTGTGCGAGTGACGTCAGTCGCAGAAAATTCCGTAGGCCGCGCAGAAGAACTCCCGGGTGCCCTTGACGATCCCAGTGGTCTCGGCGACGCCCGAGCCGGGGCCGGTCGGAGCGGCGGAGGCGGCGGGGGCCATGGTGAACAGGAACGCGGCGGTCAGGACGCCGGCGGCGAGCTTGCGAGTCTTCATGGTGAGTATTATGCGGTGCGGGTCACAGTTGCGCCAGACCCCCTCCCGAGCGAGCGCAGATTCACAGCAGATGCTGTGCACAGCGGGACACGAACCCTGTGATGTACCCGACACCGCGCGCCTGTTCTACCCTGAACCGGTGACCCATAACCTTCGTGTGCTCATCGTGGACGACCAGCCGCTCATGAGCGGGGCCCTGAAGACCCTCGTGGACTCGGCACCCGGCATGAGCTGCCTCGGCATCGCCGCCAACGGCGCGGAGGCCGTCGAGGCCTGCGACGCCACCACCCCGGACGTGGTGCTGATGGACATGCAGATGCCCGTCATGGACGGCGTCGAGGCCACCGGACACATCGTCCGAGACCACCCCGAGGTCCGCGTCCTCGCGATCACCACCTTCACCTCGGAGAACTACCTGGTCCCCGCCCTGCGCGCCGGTGCGGCCGGATACATGGTGAAGGACGCCGAGCCGGCCTCCATCCTGAGCGCCATCCACGCCGTGCACCGCGGCGAGTCCGTCCTCTCCCCCGCCGTCACGCAGAAGCTGCTGACCGCCATCGAGGAGGACGGCCCCGGCGTCGGCACCCGCCCGGTGCGCCCCGGCGACCCGGACGGCTCCGATCTCACCGAGCGTGAGCTGGCCGTCCTACACCTGCTGGCCCGCGGCCAGTCCAACACGGAGATCGCCCAGAACCTCCACCTATCCGAGTCCACGGTGAAGGCCACGTTCACCCGCATCCTGGACAAGCTCGAGGTCCGGGACCGCGTCCAGGCCATCATCCGCTCCGCGCAGCTGGGCCTGGTCACCCTCTCCCTGGACTGAGCCGCCCCTCCGGCGAAGCGCCGGAGGCCGGGCACACGACGACGCGCGTCACCCCGGCAGGGTGACGCGCCGTCGTCGGGAAGCAGAGACGGGGCCTGGGGCCCCGCACGGTCAGCGGGCGTAGATCTCGTTGCGGCGGTCGTTGAGGTCGCGCAGGCGCTTCATGCCCCGGTCCGCGATCTCGTCCGCCTCCTTGACCAGAAGGTCCTTGGACGGGCCCCAGACCGTGTTCACGAAGCCCTCGCCCTCCGGATCCAGGTTGTGGATGTCCTCCTGCACCAGGCGGACCTCGTCCACGGCCTTGCCCAGCTCCACGGATTTCTCGTCGATCTTCTCGATGGAGGGCTCCACGTCGTCCGAGATGACGTCCATGGCGTACTCCGCCTCATAGAGCTCGCTGTTGAGGGTGCAGCGCTCCTCGAGGTCGTAGAGGCCGATGTTGCGGGTGTAGGCCTTCTCGTTCACGGACCGCATCTCCGCGTCCTCCGCCGCATCCACACCGACGCCGGTGGGGGCGGCCATGCCCTCCTCCACCATGGCGACGTTGATGTCCTCGCCCGCCATGCGGAAGCTCGCGTACTCCTGACCGTCGACCTCCTCGAGGTCCACCACGGCCGTGGCGCCGACCACCAGGCGGTCGCGCAGCCACACATAGGACTTCTCACCCATGCACAGCGACGGGCCGACCCGCAGGCCGTCCGGGTTGCGCGGACCGGCCGCCACGCCGGCCATCTTCACCGTCTTCTCGTCACCGTGAGCGTTGATCTTCACGGTGGTGCCGTCCACGACCTCCACGATCTGCATCCGGCGGCTCTCCTGGACCATGCCGCGGAACATCACCATCACGGCCAGCAGGATCATGATCAGTGCCACGACGGCGAAGGCCACGAATGCCTTCTTGGGCACCCGGGCACGGGAGGCGACATGAGTCATGCGGAGGATCCTGACGGTGGACGATGGACGGTCGAACCCGGACACGGGCGAGGCCCGCCGTCCCGGCTCGGAGACCCATCCTAGCGAAGGTGGCTTCGAGCCCGGGACGGCGGGCCGCGGTCAGGGTGCGGGGATCAGCACACGGTCAGCGCTCGCGCTTGTAGAACGGCAGCGGCACCACGGTGAACGGCTCACCGCGGCCCCGCAGGTCCACCTGGACCTCGGTGTCCTCGGCCGCGAAGGCGCGGTCGACGCGCGCCATGGCGATCGGGTACCCAAGGGTCGGGGACGGGGCACCGGAGGTGACCTCGCCGATCACGGTGCCCTCCGCGTCCTGCACCGCATAGCCGTGGCGGGCGGCACGGCGGCCGTTGCCCTTCAGGCCCACGAGGACCTGGGCGACCTCGTCCTTGCCCTCGAGCGAGGACCGGCCCACGAAGTCGGCCTCCTTGGACGCCGGGACGGCGAAGGAGACGCCCGAGGCGTGCGGCTGGTGGGCGTTGTCCAGCTCGTTGCCGTACAGCGGCATGCCGGCCTCCAGGCGCAGCGAGTCGCGGGACGCCAGGCCGCACGGGGTCAGCTCCACGCCGGCCGCCTCGGCGGCCTTCACCACGGCGTTCCAGACGGCGGAGCCGCGGTCCCCGGCCTCCTCCGGGGAGCCTGCCGTGACGAACAGCTCGAAGCCGTCCTCGCCGGTGTAGCCGGTGCGGGCCACGAGGACCTCCACGTCGCCGGCGTCGGTCGGCAAAGGCAGGGTGACGTGGGCGTAGTACTTCAGCTCCGCCAGCGTCTGGGCGTGGGCCGGCATGGCCTGGGCCAGGATCTGCTCGGCCTGCGGGCCCTGCACGGCCACCAGGGAGGTGTCCGCGGACTCGTCCGTGACGGTGACGTCACGGCCGGAGGCCCGCTGGGCGAGGGCGGTGTACACGGAGCCCGCGTTGCCGGCGTTCGGCACCACCAGGTACTCCGGCACGGCGCCCTCGGCGCCGTCGTCCATGCGGTAGACGATCAGGTCGTCCAGGATGGTGCCGGCGTCGGTCAGGCACAGGCCGTACTTCGCGCGGCCCGGCTTCAGCGTGGTCATGATGCTGGACAGGGCGTAGTCGAGCATCTTGCCGGCCTCCGGGCCGCTCACGCGGACCTCGCCCATGTGGGAGAGGTCGAAGATGCCGGCGGCGGAGCGGACGGCCTTGTGCTCGGCCAGCTCGGAGCCGTACTTCAAGGGCATGTTCCAGCCGCCGAAGTCGGTGAAGGAGGCGCCGGCGGCCTCGTGGACGGCATGCAGCGCGGAGTTGCGCAGGTTCTTGGACATGGGTGTCTCCTCTCAGGCGTCCGCGGCCGCGGTCGCGTCGGTCTCGTCCTCGAAGGCCTCCGGCGGCGGGCACGAGCAGACCAGGTTGCGGTCGCCGTACGCGCCGTCGATGCGGCCGACGGGCGGGAAGTACTTGTCCTGGCGCAGCGAGGCCACCGGGTAGCCGGCCTTGGAGCGCGGGTAGGACCGGTCCCACTCGTCGCCGGTGAGGACGGCGGCGGTGTGCGGCGCGTTGCGCAGCACGGAGTCCTCGAGGGTCTCCGGGGTGGTCTCCACGATCTCGCCATGGATCGAGATCATGGCCTCGATGAAGCGCTCCAGCTCGCCCAGGTCCTCGGACTCGGTCGGCTCCACCATGAGGGTGCCGGCCACCGGGAACGCCAGGGTCGGGGCGTGGAAGCCGTAGTCGATCAGGCGCTTACAGACGTCCTCCGCGGTCACCCCATGCTTCGCGGTGAGCTCGCGCAGGTCCAGGATGCACTCGTGGGCCACGAGGCCGCCCTCGCCGGTGTAGAGGGTCGGGTAGTGATCCGCCAGCCGGCGCGAGATGTAGTTCGCGCCGAGCAGGGCGTAGCGGGTGGCCTTGGTGAGCCCCTCCGCGCCCATGAGGTGCAGGTAGGCCCAGGAGATCGGCAGCACGCCGGCCGAGCCCTGCGGGGCAGCGGTCATGAGCGTCTCGCGGGACGGCAGGTACTTCACCAGGTGCTCGCCCACGGCCACCGGACCCACGCCCGGGCCGCCGCCGCCGTGCGGGATGCAGAAGGTCTTGTGCAGGTTCAGGTGGGAGACGTCGCCGCCGAAGCGGCCCGGCTGCGCCAGACCGACCAGGGCGTTGAGGTTCGCCCCGTCGATGTACACCTGACCGCCGGCGGCGTGGACCTTGTCGCACACCTCGCGCACGTCGGCGTCGTAGACGCCGTGCGTGGACGGGTAGGTGATCATGATGGCCGCGATGCGGCCCTCGTTGGCGGCAATCTTCTTGTCCAGGTCCTCGGCGGAGATGGTGCCGTCCTCGGCAGTGGCCACCACGACCACCTTGAGACCGGCGAGCACCGCGGAGGCCGCGTTGGTGCCGTGCGCGGAGGCCGGGATGAGGCAGATGTCCCGCTCGCCCTCGCCGTTCTCCATGTGGAACTGCCGGATGGCCCAGAGGCCGGCGAACTCGCCCTGCGAGCCCGCGTTGGGGGCCACCGAGACGCCGGCGTAGCCGGTGATCTCGGAGAGCTTCGCCTCGAGGTCCTCGATCAGGTAGCGCCAGCCCTCGGTCTGGTGGGCCGGGGCGTACGGGTGGATGGAGCAGAACTCCGGCCAGGAGATGGACTCCATCTCCGCGGTGGCGTTGAGCTTCATGGTGCACGAGCCCAGCGGGATCATCGTGCGGTCCAGGGCGAGGTCGTAGCCGGAGAGGCGGCGCAGGTAGCGCAGCATCTGGGTCTCGGAGTGGTGGGTGTTGAAGACCGGGTGGGTCATGTACTCCGAGCTGCGCAGCATGCCCTGCGGGATGGCCGGGGTGGCCACGGCGCCCTCGTGCGTGGAGCCCGGCAGGGAGTCAGCGTCCAAGCCGAAGGCGGCGAGCACGGCGGTGAGGTCCTCGTCCACCGTGGTCTCGTCGCAGGCCACGCGGACGGTGTCCGCGTCCACCACGCGCACGTTCACGCCGTTCTCCTCGGCGGCAGCACGGATCTGCTCGGCCTTGCCCGGCACCTCGAGGGTGAGGGTGTCGAAGTAGGCCTCGTGCACGACCTTCACACCGGCGCCGGCGAGCGCGGTGGCGAGGCGGTGCGCCTGGCGGTGGGCGTGGCGGGCGATCTGGGCCACGCCGGCCGGGCCGTGGTAGACGGCGTACATGGAGGCGGTGATGGCCAGCAGCGCCTGCGCGGTGCAGATGTTCGAGGTGGCCTTCTCGCGGCGGATGTGCTGCTCGCGGGTCTGCAGGGCAAGACGGTAGGCGGGCTTGCCGGCGTCGTCATGGGACACGCCCACGAGGCGGCCCGGCATGGAGCGCTGCATGCCCTCGCGGACGGCCATGTAGGCGGCGTGCGGGCCGCCGTAGAACAGCGGGACGCCGAAGCGCTGGGTGGAGCCGACGGCGATGTCCGCGCCCTGCTCGCCCGGAGGGGTGATGAGGGTGAGCGCGAGGATGTCCGCGGCCACGGTGACCAGCGCGCCGGTCTCCTTGGCCTCGGCGATGACGGCCGAATGGTCGTGCAGTCGGCCGGAGTCGCCGGGCTGCTGCAGGACGATGCCGCACAGCCCCTTCTCCTCGATCACGGCCGCGACGTCCTCCGGGATGCCGGCGGAGAGGTCGGCCACGTGGACGTCGATGCCCACGGCGTCGGCGCGCAGCTGCGTCACGGTGAGGGTCTGCGGGAACAGGTCCGCGTCCAGCAGGGTGACGCCGTTCCCCTTCTTCTTGTTGGCGCGATGCATGAGCAGGACGGCCTCGGCCACGGCGGAGGCCTCGTCCAGCAGAGACGCGTTGGCGATCGGCAGGGCGGTGAGGTCCTGCACCATCGTCTGGTAGTTCAGCAGGGCCTCGAGGCGGCCCTGGGAGATCTCCGGCTGGTACGGGGTGTAGGCGGTGTACCAGGCCGGGTTCTCGAGGACCTTGCGGAGGATGACGCCGGGGGTGACGGTGTCGTAGAAGCCCTGGCCGAGCATCTGCGTCTTCATCACGTTGCGGCCGGCGATCTCGCGCAGCTGCTCGAGCACCGCGGACTCGGTGAGCGGGGCGGGCAGGTCCAGCCCGCCCTCCATGCGGATGACCGAGGGGACGGCCTTGTCCACGAGCTGGTCGACGGAGTCGAAGCCGAGCACCTCGAGCATGTGCGCTGCGTCGGCCTCGCGCGGCCCGATGTGGCGGTCCACGAACGGCGCCGACGCGGTGTCCCGCGGCTCGTGTGCGGCCTGCGGCAGCGCCGTGGTCTCGTCTGCGGTCGGATGGGTGCTGGTCACGGGTACCTCCGAGGGGTCCTGCCGGTGCGGCATGGGGGCATTCACCTCCCCGCTCTGTCATGAGACCTGAGAGTTTCCACCCGCCTGCGGCGGGCTTGCACCGTCGGTGACGCAGTCCTCCGGGCTGAGTGCCGGGTCCTGCGTGCTTTCCAGAGCGTCCACACCTGCGCGGTACGTGTGCCTGAGAGATTCCCGGGGAGGTCTTGCTCCTTCGGCGGCCGGCCTGCCTCCGCGGTTGTCTCCCGCGGACGCGCCGACGCTCTCCCGCACAGGGCGATAGCGACGTGGAGTCAGTATCCCACAGGACGTGGCCCCGGTCACCAGGCGGGGAGGACTAGAGTGCGCCCGTGACCGCTCGCGCTCCCTCCACCGCCGCCCCGCCCGCCGCTCATCTGCCCGGCCTGCTCGTCTGCCTGGCCCTGGGCGCCGCGGCCGTGGGCCTCGCCGCGCTGGTGCGCCCGTGGGCGCCGGCGCTGAGCCCGCTGCTGCTGGCGATCCTCGCGGGCATCACCTGGCGGAACCTGGCACCGGTCCCGGGACGGCTCTCCCCCGGCATCGCGTTCGCGGCGAAGCCGGTGCTGCGCGCGGGCATCGTCCTGCTCGGCCTGCAGCTGGCCCTCGGCGATGTCCTCGCGCTCGGCTGGGGCGTGATCGTCCTGGTGGTGGCGGCCGTCGGCGTCACCTTCGCCGCCACGTTGGCGCTCGGGCGTGCCCTGCGCCTGCCGTGGGACCTCACCGCCCTCGTGGCCTCCGGGTTCTCCATCTGCGGTGCCGCCGCCGTGGCCGCCTCCGACTCGGTGGTCCGCGCCCGCCGGGAGATGGCCGCCACCGCGATCGGCCTCGTGGTGCTCTTCGGGACCCTGATGATCCCGCTGATGCCGGTGCTCACCGGTGCGCTCGGCCTGTCCGAGGAGGCGGCCGGCCTCTGGATCGGCGCGTCCACGCACGAGGTGGCCCAGGTGGTGGCGGCCGGAGGGCTCGTGGGCTCGGCGGCCCTGTCCGTGGCGGTGACGGTGAAGCTCGCCCGCGTCGTCATGCTGGCCCCCGTGATGGCCCTGCTCGCGGGCGCCCAGCGTCGCCGGGACTCCCGCCCCTCCTCCCTTCCCGACGACGGCCCGGCCGCCTCCGCCTCCCGCCCTCCCCTGGTCCCGTGGTTCGTGGTGGGGTTCCTGGCGGCGATGCTGCTGCGTTCGACCGGCCTGCTGCCGGACGGGCTCCTGGAGGCGGCCGCCGTGGTGCAGCAGCTGCTGCTGGCCACGGCGATGGCAGCGCTCGGTCTGGGAGTGCACCTGCGCTCGATCGTGCAGGTGGGGCCCCGTCCGCTCGTCCTGGGCGCGACGAGCACGGCCGTCGCCGTGGCGGTCGGCGGTCTCGGAGCGTGGCTGCTGGGTCCGGGGCTCTCGCTCGGCTGATCGACGGGCTGGCGCACGCCAGGGGTCGGCATCGGAGCGCCGATCGGCCTACGGTCGGGTGGAACGCACTCCCGATCCGTTCGAAGGAGCGATGCGCACATGTTCACGCGCAACCGAGAGCAGTCCGAGACCGTCGAGTGGGGCGGCGGCACGTCCGACCGCCTGCTGGTGGAGAAGGACGGCATGGGCTTCGCCGTCTGCCACACGATCGTGAAGCAGGGCACCTCCTCCAAGCTCGAGTACCGCAACCACCTCGAGGCCTGCTACTGCATCTCCGGCTCCGGCCAGGTGGTGGAGAAGGACGGCACGGTCCACGAGATCACCCCCGGCACCATCTACGTGCTGGACGAGCACGACCCGCACGAGCTGCGCGGCGGCGAGACCGAGGACATGCACCTGGTCTCCATCTTCAACCCGCCGATCACCGGCGACGAGAAGCACACCCTCTCCGAGGACGGCTACTCCTCCTACTGAACCGTCCCGCACCGCACCGGCGGGGGCGTCCGGACCGGACGCCCCCGCGGGCGTTTCCGCTACCGTTCACTTCTGTGAGCTACGGACATTCGATCCCCGACATCATGGCCGGCACCTCGGATCCCGGCGGGCGCCGCACCGCCGAGGACGCGGAGAACACCGGCCCGCGCTCGCACCCGCAGGGGCGCACCGAGCAGCTGTTCGGCGTGCGCCGCCATGACGAGGTCCGGCAGGAGGGCGCCCACTGGAACCCCGGGTACATGCTCGCCGGGCCCAGCTCCATCGGCCTAGACGGCCGGCCCACCGCGGCCGCGGCGACCGTGCTGATGGACAACGCCACCGCCGTGGCCGTCCACCATGCCGCCGCCGGCGCCTTGGAGGCCATCGTCACCACCGAGCTCACGCTCAACGTCCTCAAGCCGCTGCCGGTGTTCGACGCCTCCCCGGACGCCGATCCCGCCGACCAGCCGGTGATGGAGTGCTGGTACACCCCGCTCACCGTGGACGCCGTCGGCGGCGCGGCCCGGGCGTGGCTCGTGGACGCCGAGGGCGACCGCGTGGCCGAGGCGACCGGCTGGTTCCAGGCCGTGCCCGCCGCTCCCCCGGCCTCGCTGGACGCCTTCGTCCGCCACGGCAGGCTCCCGCTCGGCCCGGAGACCCGGGTGCCCATGGCGGAGCTGCTCGGACTGGATCCCGACTCGGTCACCGTGCAGGACGACACCGTCCGTCCCGACCAGTCCCGCGAGTTCGTGCCCGGCGCCCGCTTCCGGGAGAACCGCGAGCTGGACAACCCGCAGGGCGCCGTCCACGGCGGGGCGATGATGCTCCGCGCGATCCTGGCCGCCCAGGGCGCCATGCCTGACCGTGCGCTGTACGACGTCCAGGCGGTCCGCACCGTCTACACCCGCCCGGGCCACGGGGACATGGTCGCCCTGACCCGCGTCCGCCATGCCGGCCGTTCCCTGCGCTTCGTTGACGTCGAGCTCGTCCCGCTCGGCGAGGACGACTCGCCTGTGGCGGACAAGCCGATGGTGCAGGTGCAGGTCACCTTCCGCGTCGCCCGGGACTGACACCGCCCCGGCCTCCCCGATGGCCGGCCACAGCCGGAAGGGGACGACGACGGCGGGAGGCTCCCGTCCGTCGTCGTCCCCTTCGCGTGTGGTGAGGCGAGGGCCCGAGGCCCGGCTCAGAGGGTCAGATCGCCCGACTCCGGCCTCTGGAAGTGGGACTCGACGAGCTCCGGGGTCACCTCGTCCAAGGAGGCCGGCTGCCACTGCGGGTTCTTGTCCTTGTCCACGAGGAGGGCACGGATGCCCTCGGCGAAGTCGTGGCCGCGCAGGTGGGCGGCGGTGGTGCGGTACTCGGTCTTGAGCACGGCGGCGAGGTCGTCGGCGTCACGGGCGCGGCGGACGGCGGCCAGGGTCACCGAGACGGCGGTCGGGCTGAGCTTCTCCAGGCGGTCCGCGGCCTTGTGGGCGGCCTCCTCGTCCCGGGCGCGCAGGGCCACGACGATCTGTGCCGCGGTGTCCTTCGCGTAGCACTCCTCGATCCACGGGCGCTGCGCCTGCAGTGCCGAGTCGCCCGGCTCGGTGGCGAAGCGGGCCAGGACGGCGTCCGGCTCCTCGGTCTCCAGGGCGGCGGCGACCTCGTCCAGGGTCTCGGAGTAGACGTGGTGGGTGGACAGGCCCAGGGCCACGGCGTCCGCGCCGGTGATGTGCTCGCCGGTCATGCCCACGTGCAGGCCGAACTCGGAGGGCAGGCGGGAGATGAGGTACGTGCCTCCCACGTCCGGGACGAAGCCGATGCCGGTCTCCGGCATGCCCCAGCGGGTGCGCTCGGTGGCCACCCGGTGGGAGGCGTGGCCGGAGACGCCCACGCCACCGCCGAGGACGATGCCGTCTTGGAAGGCGACGATCGGCTTGGGGTACTCGCTGATGAGGTGGTTCATGGAGTACTCGGTGGCGAAGAACTCCTCGCCCTGCTCGAAGTCCCCGGCCTGGATGGCGTGGTAGACGGAGACGATGTCCCCGCCGGCGCAGAGGCCGCGCTCGCCGGCGCCGCGCAAGAGGACGGTCTGGACGGACTCGTCGTCCTTCCACTCCAGCAACCGGGCGCGGATGCCCGTGACCATCTCGAAGGTCAGGGCGTTGATCGCCTTCGGGCGGTTGAGCGTGATGACGCCGAGGCGCCCCTTCTGCTCGATGATCAGCTCGTCGGTGTTCTGTGCGGTCTGCGCGTCGGTCATGGCCTTCACCCTTCCCTACGCCGGTCGGCCGGGCAACGGGTGCCCGGCCGGAGGCGGCGATTGATTGGACGTCCGAGGACTCTCTGTCCGGAGCCTATCAGCGCCGTGGTGGGACGGGTCCGCCTGCCGGGGGGGCGGCCGCGTGACGTCACCTAGACTTGGCCGTCATGAGCAGCACGCGACAGCCCCTGACCCGTGACCCCATCGCGGAGGCCCGCCGCAACTGGGAGCGGCAGGGGTGGGGCGAGGTGGCCGAGCCGATGGCGGCGGTCACCTCGATCATGCGCGCCCAGCAGATCCTGCTGGCCCGCGCGCACAAGGCCCTGAAGCCGTTCTCCCTGACCTTCGCGCGCTTCGAGCTGCTCGCCCTGCTGGACTTCTCCCGTGAGCGCCGCATGCCCATGAGCAAGGCGGGCGCCCTCCTCCAGGTGCACCCGACCTCCGTGACGAACGCGGTGGACCGCCTGGAGTCGGCCGGTCTGGTGGCTCGCGAGCCGCATCCCGGCGACCGCCGCGCCACACTCCTGTCCCTGACCGAGGAGGGCCGCGAGGTGACTGCGAAGGCCGCTGCCGCGTTGAACGAGCAGGTGTTCGCGGACACCGGCCTCTCGGACGAGGACGTCACCGGGCTGATCCAGATCCTGACCCGGTTCCGCCGCAGCGCCGGGGACTTCGAGGACGGCGCCGGCGCCTGACCTCGGCCCCGCCGCCAGCCGCCCGCCCGTCGTGCGCAGGCGTCCGGCGGCGCGCGTCAGCGACCGACGGTGCCGAAGCGCTGCGCCACGGGCGCCACGAACTGCGGCTTGAGGAAGAACCATGCCGCCGCGGTGACGGCCACGGACACCAGGAACACCACCAGGCCCCAGGCGTCGGTGGCCTCGCGCGAGGTGTACATGTGGTTCAGGTTCGCGAGCACTCCGGTGAAGACCACCAGGAACACGTGGACCAGGATGAAGCCGACGAAGAACAGCATCACCGGGAAGTGGACCCGGCGGGCGGCCTCCATGGGGAAGGCCCTGTTCAGGCCCTTGTTCTCCGTGGGGAACCAGGAGGACATGCGCCATCCGGTGAGGGCGGCCAGCGGGGCGGCCACGAACACCACCAGCGTGTAGGCGATCATCTGGAGCGCGTTGTAGTGGACCCAGCCGTTCTCCGCCGGCCAGTCCAGGGACAGGTACTGGATCCCGGCGGACAGGGCGTGGTGGAACACGTACGGGTCGGTGGGGATGATCCGCATCCACTGCCCGGTGACGAACAGCAGGATCACGAAGACCAGTCCGTTCAGCAGCCACAGCCCGTCGAGGGCCTGGTGCATCCAGATGGTCATCGAGTACTTCTTCGGGGTGTTGCCCTTCGCGGAGAACAGCGAGTCCTTCCGCGGCGTGAAGTTCGCGGGCGGCCGCTGCTCGGACCGGATCTGCAGGCCGGTCCGGATGATCAGCACCATCAGGAACATGTTGAGGAAGTGCTGCCAGCCGAGCCAGGCCGGGAAGCCGACGGGGGCGGACTCCGGCTGGGCAGTGTGCCCGTCGTACTGCGCGATGAAGTCCTGGACCGGCTCGAGGGTGCGCAGGCCGCGGGCGGCCAGCACCAGGGCCAGGCCCACGACGACGGCGCCGAGGACTCCCCAGAGCACCTTCCGTCCCAGCGGCACGGGTTCGGCGGCCTGGGCCTTCTTGTCCCGCTTCGCCGCCGGCTTCTCGGCGGTCTTCCGGCCCCGTGGCGGGCGTCGCCGCCGCGTGCTCAGCGCCTGGGCCCGGTCGGCGG
>NZ_JBNFOB010000031.1:0-14611 GCF_057364565.1 Micrococcus sp. LASM2_SD2
CGTCGCGAGCCGACGCGCCCACGACAGCACGCCGGTGCGCGCAGGCGGCCGCACGGACCGACGTGCCAGATGCACGAGGTCGGGGCGGCGGCGGCGCTTCGCAGCGCGGTCGAGGGTCAGGCGCATGGTCCTTCTCGCGGGGTCGGGGCAGGGGGGGAATGCCCCATCCTGACATGAACGCCAGGTGAACAAAACCCCTCGCAGACAAGAACACAGCGAGCTGTGAGGGCTCTCTCAGAGGTCACCTCGTCGAGCCTGCCGCGACGGCACCGGAACCGGCCGGGGCCGGGTCAGAGGAGCCGGTCCGGGTCCTCCACGTCCACGGTCAGGCCGTCCTCGCGCAGGCGGCGGATGCCCTCCTGCACCATGCGCCGGCCCACGTCCGTCACGCGGTCGACGCGCTCGAGGCTCACGACCACACGCTCCGGGCGCTCCTGGCCGATCTCCACCATGGCGGCCTGCACGGCCTCGGCTCCGCCGAAGCGCAGCACGCCCTGCAGGTGCAGGCGCACCGCGTCGTCCTGCCGGCGCACGAAGCGCACCACGGTCGCCCCGAGCGGATCGGCCTCCATGAGGTGCAGGTTCAGGTCCTCGGAGAGACGGCGGAAGAACTCCACGCCGCGGACCGAGCTGCCGTGGTCGTCCAGCCGCGGCGAGTAGACGCCGATGCCCACCTGCCCGGGCAGGGCGCCCATCACTCCGCCGGCCACCCCAGACTTCGCCGGGATGCCCACGTCCGCCATCCACTCGCCCGCCGCGTCGTACATGCCGGAGGCGGACATCACGGCCAGCACCTGCCGCGCCACCAGCGAGCGCAGCACCCGCTCCCCCGTGAACGGGTGCACGCCGCCCGAGGCCAGGCAGGCGCCCATCACGGCGAGGTCCCGGACGGTGACCTTCACGGCGCACTGGGCCACGTAGCCGGCCACGATGTCCTCGGCGCGGTCGTGCAGGATGTCATGGCTGCGGAGCATGTGCGCCAGGGCCAAGTTGCGGTCCGAGACCGCCATCTCCGACTCGTACGTGGCGTGGTCGATGGTCAGCGTCCGGCCGGCCAGGGTGGACAACAGCGAGACCACCCGGTCGATGCGCTCCTGCCGTCCCGCGTAGGCGCCGACGAGCAGCTGGTGGGTGGCCAGGGCGCCGGCGTTGATCATCGCGTTGTCCGGGCGCTTGGACTCCTCCTCGAGCGAGAGCTCGTTGAACGCCTCACCGGACGGGTTGAGGCCCACGAAGCGGTCCACGACCTCCGTGCCGCGGTCCGTCAGCGCCGCCGCGTAGGCGAACGGCTTGGAGACGGACTGGATGGTGAACTCGGTCTCGTCGTCCCCCGCCGAGTGCAGGCGTCCGGTGACCGTGGCCACCGCGGCGCCGAACGGCCGCGGGTCGGCCTTCGCGAGCTCCGGGATGTACTGCGCGACCTGGCCGTCCTCGAGATGGCCGAGGGACTCCAGGACGCCGTTCAGGTAGTCGGGGACGGGATGGCGCACCGGTCAGTCCTTCTGCCACATGGCGGTGAGGTCGTTGGTGCCCTTGGTCTCGATCATCTCGACCTCCTGGAAGCCGAGCTTCTCGTAGAACGGCACGTTGTCCCGGGTGGAGGACTCGAGGTAGACGCCGACGCCCTGCTCCTTCGCATGGGCGATGCGGTGCTTCACCAGTCCGGAGCCGACGCCCCGGCCGCGCGCTGCCGGGGTGGTGCCGAGCTCGGTGAGGTACCAGTGGTCCTCGGCGGGGCGGGCGCGGTCGCAGGCGGCCGTGGTGCGCAGGGCGTCCCAGGCCTTCGGGCCGTGGGTGCGCACGTAGTTGGGGACCCGGCTGAGCTGGTCCCGCCAGGTGGGGTCCGAATGGCCCGGACGCTCCCAGAGGGCCACGCCGAGCACGGACCCGTCGGCGGGATCCACCGCCACGTCCACGGCGCCCCGCGGCAGGCCATCGGAGTCCACCACGAGCATGCCCCGGATCATACGGACGAACTTCACGGACAGGCGCTCGGCATGCCGGTCCCGGTGACCGGGCAGCAGCTTCGTGGTGAAGGGGTCCGTGGCGAACGCCTCCGCGAGCACGCCCGCGACGTGTTCGACGGTGGTGGCCGAGGTGTCGTCCGCGGTCAGCGTCTCGATCTCGAACGGGGCGCGCTGGGCAGGGCTGGATGAGGTGGGGCGCGTGGGGGTCATCCCCTCCATCATAGGGAAGCGGCCGCCGCCGACCCCACTCGGGGACGGCGGCGGCCGATGCGACCGGGCTGCGGACGGTGCAGGTCACCGCCCCGATCGGCCAGATCAGCTCTCCTGCAGGGCCTCCACGTCCTCGTCGATCCAGTCGCGGGTGCGGTCCACGGCCTTCTTCCAGAGGCGCAGCCGGCGCTCGGCCTCGTCCTCGTCCATCTGGGCCTCCCAGCGCTTGTCCTCGTCCCAGTTCTTGGCGAGCTCCTCCTGGGACTCCCAGAAGCCGACGGCCAGGCCGGCGGCGTAGGCGGCGCCGAGGGCGGTGGTCTCGATGACCTTCGGCCGGACGACCGGGACGCGCAGCAGGTCCGCCTGGAACTGCATGAGCATCTCGTTCGTGACCATGCCGCCGTCCACCTTCAGCTCCGTGAGGTCCACGTCGGCATCGGCGTTCATCGCATCCAGGACCTCACGGGTCTGGAACGCGGTGGCCTCGAGGACCGCACGGGCGATGTGGCCCTTGTTGACGTAGCGGGTCATGCCCACCATGGCGCCGCGGGCCGAGGAGTCCCAGTGCGGTGCGAACAGGCCGGAGAACGCGGGCACGAGGTAGACGCCGCCGTTGTCCTCGACCTCGCCGGCGAGCCGCTCCACCTCCGGAGCGTCCTTGATGATGCCCAGGTTGTCCCGCAGCCACTGCACGAGGGAGCCGGTGACCGCGATCGAGCCCTCGAGCGCGTAGACCGGCTTCTCGTCACCGATCCGGTAGCAGACCGTGGTCAGCAGGCCGTTCTCGGAGCGGACGAGCTCCTCGCCGGTGTTGATGAGCATGAAGTTGCCCGTGCCATAGGTGTTCTTCGCCTGGCCCACCTCGAAGCAGGCCTGGCCGAAGGTGGCCGCCTGCTGGTCGCCGAGGATGCCGGCGATCGGCGTCTCACGCAGCAGCTGGTGCCCGGCGGCGTGGCCGACGACCTCCGACGAGCCAGCGATCCGCGGGAGCATCGACATGGGGATGCCCATGTCCTTGCAGATGTCCTCGTTCCAGTCCAGGGTGTCGATGTTCATCAGCATGGTGCGGGACGCGTTGGTGACGTCCGTGACGTGCTCACCGCCGTCCACACCGCCGGTGAGGTTCCAGATGATCCACGAGTCCGTGGTGCCGAACAGCAGCTCGCCGCGCTCGGCACGCTCGCGGGCACCCTCCACGTTCTCCAGGATCCAGGCCACCTTGGGGCCGGAGAAGTAGGTGGCCAGTGGCAGGCCGACCCGCTCCTTGTACTTCTCGTCGCCCTCGTCGCCGGCGAGGCGGTCGCAGATCTTCTGGGTGCGGGTGTCCTGCCAGACGATGGCGTTGTAGACCGGCTCGCCGGTGTTCTTGTCCCACACGACCGCGGTCTCACGCTGGTTGGTGATGCCGACCGCCGCGAGCTCGTGGCGGGTGATCTCGGCCCGGGACAGGGCCTGCGCGATGGCCTCACGGGTGTTCCGCCAGATCTCCTGCGGATCGTGTTCCACCCAGCCGGCGCGCGGGAAGATCTGCTTATGCTCGAGCTGGCCGGTGGACACGATGTTCCCGGAGTGGTCGAACACGATCGCTCGGGACGAGGTCGTGCCCTGGTCGATCGCCATCACGTACTGGTCTGCGGACATGGGCTTCTCCTTCGAAGCTCGGGGTGTGTGGTCGTTTGCGGGTCGGAGGTCAGGCGAAGGCCAGCGAGGCGAGGCCGGCGAGCACGGCGCCCACCACCGGACCGACGATCGGCACCCAGGCGTAGCCCCAGTCGGAGCCGCCCTTGTTCGGGATCGGGGCGACGGCGTGGAACAGGCGCGGGCCCAGGTCTCGGGCCGGGTTGATGGCGTAGCCGGTCGGACCGCCGAGCGAGGCGCCGATCGCGACCACCAGGAAGGCGACGGCCAGGGGGCCGAGACCGGAGGGGGTGTTGCCGAACAGCAGGATGACGAACACCAGCACGAACGTGGCGATCACCTCGGTGACCATGTTCCAGAGGGGGTTACGGATCTCCGGGCCGGTGGCGAAGGTGCCGAGGATGGCGGCCGGGTCCTGCTCGGCGGCGTAGTGGTCACGGTAGGCGAGCCACGCCAGCGCGGCTCCCAGGAAGCCTCCGATCACCTGGGCGAGGAAGTACGCCAGCGTGTTCCCGAAGGTCACCGGGATGCCCGGCGCGAACTCGGCGGCACCGCTGGCGATGAGGCCCACGGTCACGGCAGGGTTCAGGTGGGCGCCCGAGGAGAACGCCACATAGACGCCGGTGAAGACGCCGAGGCCCCAGCCGAAGTTGATCAGCAGCCATCCGCCGCCGTGGCCCTTCGTCTTGGCCAGTACCGCGTTGGCGACGACGCCGACGCCGAGCAGCAGCAGCATCGCCGTGCCGGCGATCTCGTGAAGGAAGATCGTTCCCATTTCTTCTGTCCTCGTCCTGTGTCAGATGGGTCGTTGGTCGGGGCCCGGCCACTGGGCCGGTCGCCGAAGGGTGTGGTGCGGTCAGTCGGCGGGGGCCGTGTCGGCCGCTGCGAGCGCCTGTGCGGCGGCCGCGTCGGACCCGGTCCCCTCTCCGCGCATCCGCGCCTCCATGAGGTCCCGGTAGCGCTTCACCTCGGCGGTGCGGCGCGCGTCGTCCCAGCCGAGCTCCGGGCGCCACGAGCGCGGGCGACCTCCTCGGCTGCGGCGACGCCGCGGTCCCGGACCTCGGTGGAGAGGCGGGTGCGCCGCTCGAGCACGTCGTCCAGGTGGACGGCGCCCTCCGCGCGGGCGGCGTAGACGATTTCCGCGCGCAGGTAGCGCGGCGCAGCCTCCAGCGGCCGGCCGAGGTCCGGGTGCTCGTCGATCAGGGCGAGCACGTGGTCCAGGACGGTGCCGTAGCGGGAGAGCAGCCGGTCCACGCGCACCTCGTCCCAGCCGCGCTGGGCGGCGATGGCCTCGGCCCGCTCGGCGATCTCGGCATAGCCCAGGCCGCCGAGCACCGGGATGCTCTCCGTGAGGCTGGGTCGGGTCGGGTGGCTCTCGCGGACCACGAAGTCCACTACGTCCTCGGCCATCGCCCGGTAGGTGGTCCACTTCCCGCCGGCCACGGCGGTCAGGCCGGGGGTGACCTCCGTGACGGTGTGCTCACGGGAGATCTTGGTGGAGCCGCCGTCGTCGGAGGTCTTCACGGGTTGCAGCAGCGGGCGCAGTCCGGCGTAGGTGGCGATCACGTCGTCCCGCGTGAGGTCCTGCTTGAGGATCGCGTTGGCGTGCTCGATCACGTAGTCGATGTCGTCCGCGGTGGCCGCGGGGTGCGCCACGTCCTCTTTCCACGGGGTGTCCGTGGTGCCGATGACCCAGTACTCGTCCCAAGGGATGAGGAACAGCACGGACTTCTCGGTCTTGGTGATCACGCCGGTGTGCGGGTCCGCCTCGATGCGCTCCTTGGGCACGGTGATGTGGACGCCCTTGGAGGCCAGCACCTCGAGGCCGCCCTCGGCCTCGGCGAGGTCCTGCTGCTCCTGGGTCCAGACGCCGCCGGCCAGGATGGTGCTGCGGGCGTGGACGTCGAACTCCTCGCCCGTGACCTCCTCGCGCAGGCGCGCACCGCAGACGCGGCCGTCCCCGTCCCGCAGGTAGTCCACGACCTTCGTGTAGTTCGCGGCGAGCGCCCCGTGGTCCACGGCGGAGCGGACGAGCATCATCGCCAGGCGGGCGTCGTCGAACTGGGCGTCCGCGTACTCCACGGCGCCCACGATCTTCTCGTCGTCCAGGGCGGGGATGGTGGCGGCCATGGAGCGCCGGGTCAGGTGGCGGTGTCCGGCCACCGCGCGCTTGCGGCCGAGGGACTGCATGGCGTCGTACATGGTGACGCCGGCGCCGATGAAGCCGCGGTCGATCACCTTGTGGAAGAACGGGAAGACGAAGCGCAGCGGACGCACCAGGTGCGGGGCGGTCTTCGTCAGCAGCAGGTCGCGCTCGCGCAGGGCCTCGTAGACGAGCTTCACGTCCAGCATCTCGAGGTAGCGCAGGCCGCCGTGCATGAGGCGGGAGGAACGGGAGGACGTGCCGGACGCCCAGTCGCGGGCCTCCACGATGCCCACGTCGAGGCCACGGGTGGCCGCGTCGAAGGCCGCGCCGGCCCCGGAGGACCCGCCGCCCACGATCAGGATGTCCAGCGGGTTCTCGGCGTCGGCGGCCTTCAGGCGCGCCAGGTGGTCGGCACGCAGGTCGGCGGACAGGTCGGTCGTGCGCAGGGTGGGCAACGCGGAACTCCTCGGATCTGGTCGGCTGTCGGGGGCGGCGGGGACATGGTCGTCTCCGTCGGTCGCCCTCCAGTCGTGCGTGTTGAGCCGACATTGAATCGAAAGGTATGTGAGACGCGCAACAGGTCCAGGGCGTCCGCCGCCTGATCGAGACCTTCGGATGGGCCAGACTGGACCCATGTTCACCGACCCTCGCTCCCCCGCAGACGTCCGTTCCCGCCTCGAGCAGGCCCTGCCCGGGCGTGTGGACACGGACGCCGAGGTCCTGGCCGCCGCGCAGACGGACCGCTCCGGCCACCGCTCGGGGTCGGACCCCGTGGCCGTGGTGCACGCCCGCTCGGTCGAGGACGTGCAGCAGGTCTGCCGGATCGCGGACGCCACCCGCACCCCGCTGGTCGTGCGTGCGGCCGGCACGGGCCTGGCCGGCGGCGCGGTGGCGGGTGCCGGCGAGATCGTGCTGGACATGACGGGCATGGACCGGATCCTCGAGGTCTCCGCTGCGGACCGGCTGGCGGTGGTGGAGTCGGGCATTCTCAACGGCGCCCTGAACCGGGCGCTGGCGGAGCATGGCCTGTGGTGGGCCCCGGACCCGGCGTCCAAGGAGATCTCCACGGTGGGCGGGAACATCGCGATGAACGCGGGGGTCTGCTCTGCGCCAAGTACGGCGTCACCCGCGAGGCGGTGCTCGGCCTGAAGGTTGTCCTGGCGGACGGCTCCCTGATCGAGATGGGCCACCGCAGCGTCAAGGGCGTCACCGGCTACGACCTCACCGCGCTGATGATCGGCTCCGAGGGCACCCTCGGCGTGATCGTGGAGGCCACCCTGGCCCTGCGGCCGGTCACACCCGGGGAGGTCGTCACCCTGGGCGCGTTCTTCCCGGACGTGGTGTCCGGAGCCGCCGCGGCGGCGGCCATCACCACGGAGGGGCTGGTGCCGGCCATCATGGAGCTCGTGGACGAGGCCACGCTCGCCGCCATCAAGGACTACACCGGCGACGACGGCGCTCACCTCCCGGACGACGCCGCCTTCCTCCTCGTCCAGGCCGACGGCCCCGGGGCGGCCGCCGAGGGCGCCCGCATGCTCGAGCTCGCCGTGGCGGCGGGCGGCACCGCACGCCTGGCGGAGACCCCCGAGGAGGCGGAGCGGCTCGTCGCCCTGCGCCGCAACGCGTTCCCCGCCCTGGAGCGCCTGGGCACGCCGCTGGTGGAGGACGTGGCCGTGCCCCGCACGAGGATGGTGGAGATGTTCGCGCGGATCCGTGAGATCGAGGCCCGCACCGGTATCCGGATCCCCACCGCGGCGCACGCCGGGGACGGCAACCTGCATCCGATCCTCGTGTTCGGCGAGGCCGACCGGGTGGGCGGCTCGGGCGAGATCCCGCAGCAGGTGTGGGACGCCGCCGGCGAGGTCTTCCGGGCCGCCCTCGACCTGGGCGGCACCCTCACCGGTGAGCACGGCGTGGGCCTGCTCAAGCGGGACTTCCTGGCGAACGAGCTCGGCGAGGTGCAGGACGGGCTGCAGCGCCGCATCAAGGCCGTCTTCGACCCGCACGGGATCATGAACCCGGGCAAGGTCTTCGGCTGACGGCCCGCACCGCCGGTTTCCACAGCCGGGGCCGGCGTCCAGCGCGGGTGCAGGCTCGGTCAGTAGCGTGGAGCCCATGCCCTCCCCCATCGAGCAGCCGAGGGAGTCTGCGCACCCGCACGACCCCTCCCCCGCGGCCCCGGGCGCGCCTGTGCCCGGTTCCGCCCTGGCGCCCCTGAGGGGCACCCCGGTCTCGGACCTGACGCAGCTGCCGCCCGCCGTCGCGCAGGCGCTGGACTCCCTGCGCACCGAGTTCGACCGGTTCGACCTGGAGTACCGCTCGGCGCTGGCCCAGGTGGAGACCCGGCTGGAGGTCCTGCAGGACGAGTTCACCCACCTGCACGACTACAACCCGATCGAGCACATCACCAGCCGTGTGAAGTCCGCGCAGTCCATCCTGCGCAAGGCCACGGCCCGCGGCCTGACGTTCGACCTGGAGGCGCTGCGCACCGAGATCACGGACATCGCCGGGGCGCGCGTGGTGGTGTCCTTCACCGCGGACGTCTACCGGATCTTCGAGCTGTTCACGGCCCAGCCGGACATCGAGCTGCTGCAGGTGAAGGACTACATCGCCGACCCCAAGCCGAGCGGCTACCGGTCGCTGCACTGCATCGTGCATGTGCCCGTGCACTTCTCCACCGGCGTGCGCAATGTGGTGGTGGAGGTGCAGTTCCGCACGAGCGCCATGGACTTCTGGGCGTCCCTGGAGCACAAGATCAACTACAAGTTCGACGGGGACATCCCGACGCACATCGTCACCGAGCTCACGGCCGCCGCGGACGTGGCCAACGAGCTGGACGCCCGCATGGAGCACCTGCACCGGCAGGTCCGGCTGCACGGCGATCAGGGCGAGGACGAGGGCCTGTTCCCCACGGACATGCTGTTCACCTCGGACGACGAGGAGGAATGACCGCCCCGGATGGGGGAAGATGGACTGCTGTGAGCCCCCAGCAGTCCTCCTCCGGAACCGACGCGTCCTCCTCTGGAGTCGACGTGCAGTCGGTCCTGCGCGTCGCGCTCCTCGTGCTCGTGGCCGTCGTCTTCGTGTGGCTGGCGCTGACGGTGCGCCTGCCGGAGCTGGAGGACCTGCGGGACACCCTGGCCGGCTACGGAGCCTGGTCCTGGCTGGTCTTCACCGGCGCCTACGCCCTGGTGGCGCTGACGCCTATCCCCGTGACGATCATGGCGGTGGCCGCCGGCCTGCTGTTCGGCCCGCTCGTGGGCTCCCTGCTCTCGGTGGTGGGGGCCTCCGTGGGCGCGGTGGGCGCCTACGGGATCGCCCGGCTGGCCGGTCACGAGGTGGTCATGAAGGGCCTCGGCCGGCACGCCGCCCGGGTGGAGGACTCCCTCCAGGAGCGGGGCTTCCTGGCGATCCTGGCTCTCCGCTGTGCCCCCGGCCTGCCCTACTGGCCCGTGAACTACGGAGCCGGAGCGGTGGGCGTGGAGCTGGGGACGTTCACCGCCGCCTCGACGCTGGGCTCCGTCCCAGGGCAGGTGTCCCTCGTGGCGATCGGCGCGTTCGTGGCCCGGCCCGGCGTGGTCAACGGCGTCGTCGTGGCACTGGCCTGGATCGCGGTCCTGGCCCTCACCTGGTGGTCCGTGCGCCGGTGGAAGGAGGAGCGGGACCAGACCCAGGCCCAGGATCAGTCCTCCGAGGGGACGGCCTCCGGGACGAGCTCGTAGATCCAGGCCGTGACCGTCCGCTCCTCCACGGGGACCTGCACGCGGACGGGCACCCGGCGGTAGCCGGGCCCCTCGAACTCGTCCAGGCGGCCCCAGTGCTCCGGCAGGTCCGCGGAGACGAAGAGCTGCACCGGGACGGGCTCGGCGGACTCGTCCAGGACCACGCCCGGGTAGCCGGTGGCCCGGCCGGCCCCCGAGGCGTAGAGGCGGGCATGCACCAGCGCCGGACTCCAGCTGCCGTGCATGCCCTCCATCACGTGCTCGTTCGGCTCACCGGGGCGAAGGGTCCCGTAGGTGGCGAGCAGGTGGTCCCGGTCCGTGCTCACGCCTGGCCCTCCGCGGCGAGGCCCTCGCCGGCCAGGATCTGGGAGACGGTGCGGGCCATGCGCAGGTCGCGGGAGGTGAGGCCGGAGACGTCGTGGCTGACCAGCCGGACGGCCACGCGGCCCCAGCCGAGCTCGAGGTCCGGGTGATGGTCAGCGGCCTCGGCGGCGGCGCCGATCTGGTTCACGATCATCAGCGCGGAGGCGAAGTCCGGGGTCTCGCAGGCCGTGTGCAGGCGGCCGTCGCGGACCGTCCAGCCGGCCAGGGACTCGTCTTGGGGCAGGGCGGCGGCCACGGCCTCCTCGGAGTGGACCTCGGAGGCCGGGGCGGACAGCAGGGCGTTCAGGTCTGCGGCGGTGTTCTCGCTCATGCACGTCATTGTGTCCGCCGAGCCGCCGGACGCGCGAGCCCTCAGCCGAAGGCGAGCAGCTCGCGCAGCCGGGCGAAGGCCTCCGGGACCACCGTGTAGTGGGCCCAGCGGCCGTGCTGCTCCCGGGTGACCAGCCCGGCGTCCACGAGGCGCTTCATGTGGTGGCTCACGGTGGGCTGGGAGATGCCGAGCAGCTCCACCAGGTCGCAGGCGCAGACCGTCTCGCAGTCCCGCGCGGCCAGGTGCGAGAGCAGGCGCAGCCGCATGGGGTCGGCCAGGGCCTTGAGGACGGAGGCGTGGGCCTCGGCCTGTTCGGCGGTGAGCTCGCGGGCGGCGGCGGAGCAGCAGGACATGGCCGCCACTATACCTTGACACATTGACGTCCATCAATGTGTAGTCTGGTCCCGACACGACCCCACCTGCCCCTCCGCCTTCGCAGAAGGACCCCCGATGACCTCCTCCCCGCATCGCTTCGGCCCCGGCCGCGCGCCCGCCGGCCACACGTCCCACGCCCCCACCCCGGGCGCTCCCGCCGCCGCGGCCCCGCGCCTGTCCTTCCTGGACCGCTGGCTTCCGGCCTGGATCCTCCTGGCCATGGCCGCCGGACTGCTTCTGGGCCGGTTCGTGCCCGGCCTGGACGATGCCCTGGACTCCCTGAAGGTCGGCAACGTCTCCCTGCCGATCGCGCTCGGCCTGCTGGTGATGATGTACCCGGTCCTGGCGAAGGTCCGGTACGACGAGACCGCGCGCATCACCGCGGACCGCCGGCTCATGGGGCTGTCGATCCTGCTGAACTGGGTGGTCGGCCCGGCCCTGATGTTCGCGCTGGCCTGGATCTTCCTGGCCGACCTGCCGGAATACCGGACGGGTCTGATCATCGTGGGCCTGGCCCGCTGCATCGCCATGGTGCTGATCTGGAACGACCTCGCCTGCGGGGACCGCGAGGCCGCCGCCGTCCTGGTGGCGGTGAACTCGGTGTTCCAGGTGCTCGCCTTCGGCGTGCTGGGCTGGTTCTACCTGCAGATCCTGCCGGGCTGGCTGGGCCTGGAGACGACGACGGCCGGGTTCTCCTTCTGGGCGATCGTCGCCTCCGTGCTGGTCTTCCTCGGCATCCCCCTGCTCGCCGGCTTCCTGACCCGCCTGCTCGGCGAGCGCGCCCGTGGGCGCGCGTGGTACGAGGACACGTTCCTGCCGAAGCTCGGCCCGTGGGCGCTGTACGGCCTGCTGTTCACGATCGTCCTGCTGTTCGCCCTGCAGGGCGAGGCCATCACCACCCGACCGTGGGCCGTCGCCCGCATCGCCCTGCCGCTGCTCGTGTACTTCGTGGTGATGTTCGGCGGATCGCTGCTGGCCGCGAAGGCCGCCGGGCTCGACTACGCCCGTTCGGCGACCGTGGCCTTCACCGCCGCCGGCAACAACTTCGAGCTGGCGATCGCCGTGGCGATCGGCACCTTCGGCGTGACCTCCGGGCAGGCGCTGGCCGGCGTGGTGGGACCGCTGATCGAGGTGCCGGTGCTGGTCGCCCTCGTCTATGCCTCCGTCTGGGCCGGCCGCCGCCTCTTCCCGCACGACCCCACCGTCCCCGTCCCCGCCCGAGGATCCTCCCAATGACCCACGCCGACCCGCATCGCCCCTCCGTCCTCTTCGTCTGCGTCCACAACGCGGGCCGCTCCCAGATGGCCGCAGCCTGGCTGGAACACCTCTCCCAGGGACGCGTCGAGGTCCGCTCCGCCGGGTCCGCCCCGGCGGAGGGCGTGAACCCGGCGGCCGTGGTGGCCATGGCCGAGGTGGGCATCGACATCTCCGCGAACGCCCCGACGGTGCTCACCCCGGAGGCGGTGCAGGACTCGGACGTGGTGGTCACCATGGGGTGCGGGGACACCTGCCCGTTCTTCCCGGGCAAGCGCTACGAGGACTGGGTGCTCCAGGATCCCGCGGGCCTGGACGTCGAGGCCGTCCGACCCATCCGGGACGAGATCCGCCGCCGCGTCCAGGCCCTCGTGCAGGACCTCCTCGCCGGGGAGCGGCCCGGCCGCTGACGCGGCCGTGGCGCACCCGCACACGGCTTCGTCACGGTCACGGGCCGGGCACCTTCGCGGCGCCCTCCCCAGAGGCCAGGTTCGCTGGGTACCCTGGGGGGCGGCTCGACGGGCAGGCCGCCGGTGCACGGATTCGCCGGCAGGAGGGAGACCCATGGACAGGCAGAGGCAGGCGACGGCGCCCCGCGCGACCGTCGAGGTGCCCCGGGTGCTGTTCGTCTGCGTCCAGAACGCGGGCCGCTCACAGCTGGCCGCCATGTTCCTGCAGCAGCTGGCCGGACGCCTCGCGGTGGTGGACTCCGCGGGATCGCGGCCGGCCGAGGCGCTGCATGAGAACGTCGCCCAGGTCATGACGGAGCACGGCGCGTCAGTGGCCGGAGTACGCCCCCAGGCGCTGACTGAGGAGAAGGTGCGGTCTGCGGACTACGTCATCACCATGGGCTGCGGGGACGACTGCCCGGTGTTCGACCACGTCCACTACGAGGACTGGCCGGTCGGCGACCCGGACGAGGCCGACTGGGAGGCCCTGGAGCAGATCGTCGCGGACATCGAGCGGCGGGTCGCCGACTTCTGGGACCGCCTCCACCGCTGATCCGGTCGGTGGTCAGGCCTTCCGGCCCATGCGGGCCAGGATGCGCTCCTGACGGGAGGCGCCCTCCGCCACCGCCAGCGGCTCGGCGAAGACGCCGGCGGTGTACGCCCGCTCGCCGAAGGCGTCCAGGGCCGCCTCGATGCGGTCCATCTCCACCTCTGAGAACTGCACGTCGATGCCCTGGGAACGGCCCAGGTCCCAGCGGTGCACCACCAGGTCGAAGCCGTGGAAGCGCAGCAGCGCGTCCCCCACGGTGGACTGGCCCAGCGCGGTGGACATCGTCTGGTCGATGAAGGACTCGTCCCCGGCCAGCGCCTGCATGGCGGCGGTGTGCTTGATCCACTGGACACGGCGGTCCATAGACCGGGAGCCGTCGAAGATCGGGACCTCACGGCCGTTGCGGGCGGCGAAGTCACGCTGCGCGGTGACCATGTGGTCCAGCAGCTGCCCGGCGTCCCACTCGGCGCACGGCGTCTGCGCATGCCAGTCGGTCACCTGGTCCACCACGGCGGTGAAGTCGTCGGCGTACGACGTCCAGCGGGCCTCGATCTCGGTCTGTGCGGTCATGGAGCCATTCTCCCCGGTCAGTCTCGACTTCCGCCATAGGCCACGCCCAGGGCGAACCCCCACACTGCCCCTTCACGGCGCCCGGGGGCGGCGCGGCGGCCGCAGGCACGGTCGGATCCTGCGCGCGACCGAACGGGGCGAGCTCGACATGCCCCGTCGCGCGACCCTTCTCCCGTAGCCTGCCGTGCATGGGACACCGCATCTTCACCACCGCCGTGGCGGACGTCTACCCGCACTACGTGGACAAGGTCGAACGGAAGGGTCGCACGCGGGCCGAGCTGGACGAGGTCGTCCGGTGGCTGACCGGGTTCGACGCCGACGAGCTCGCCAAGGGCAAGGCCGTGGAGAAGGTGATCCGATGACGACGCGCACCGCCGCGACCGACGGTTCGCCGTCCGCCACCGCACATGACGCTCACGCACCCGTCCGCGGGATCTCCGCCCTGCGCCACCCGGTGGTCTCCGGCGGTCTCATCGGGATCATCGGCGGGGCCGCCTTCGTCTTCGGCGGCGTGGCCGGACTGCCCGAGCCGGCACAGGCGCCGCTGCGCTGGGCTGCGGTCGGTGTGGTCGCCCTCGCCCTCGTGGCGGTCCTGTTCTGCCGTCGGGTCCTGCCCGCGCCGCGCCCGCCGGCGCCCGGGGCGGGGCGCGTCTACGGAGTCTCCGTGGTCGCGATGCTCCTGCTGATGCCGCTCACCCGCCTGGCCGCGCTGGCCCTCGACGCCCCCACGGCGCAGATCTCCCTGGTCGCCGCCGTCGTGGGCGCACACTTCCTCCCGTTCGCCCGGGCTTCCACGCACCGGTGTTCTGGTGGATCGGAGGGGCCATGCTCGCCCTCGGGCTCGGCGGTGCGCTCCTCACAGTCCTCGGCGTGCCCGCCGCAGGTCCGGCCGGGGCCGTAGCGGCCGGCGCGGCGATGCTCGTGATCGTCGCCGTGCAGGCGTTCCAGCAGACGCGGCACGGCCGCCACGGACACCGCTGACGTGAGCCGGGGCGGCGCTCGCCGCCCCCGCAGTGCCCGACGCCCCGCGCGCCTC
>NZ_JBNFOB010000032.1:0-14315 GCF_057364565.1 Micrococcus sp. LASM2_SD2
GTCCGGCGGGCGCGCGGCCGCCCGGACCGAGCAGCTCGAAGCAGCCGGCCACGAGCGCGCCGGCCGCCAGTCCCCCGAGGTGCCCCTGCCAGGAGATCCCCGGCACCGTGAGGCTGAAGACGAGGTTCACCGCGAGCAGCACGGTGAGGGAGCCGATGTTGCCGCCGCGGGCCCGGGTGAGCACGAAGACGGCGGCGAAGAGCCCGTAGATCGCACCCGAGGCGCCGAGCACGGGCGTGCGCGGGTCGGACAGCCAGAGCACGGCCACCGAGCCGCCCAGGGCGGAGAGGGCGTAGAGCGTCAGGAACCGGGCCGTGCCCAGCGGACGGACCAGGGCGCGGCCCAGCATCCACAGCGCCAGCATGTTCAGGACCAGGTGCCCGGGGTTCTGCAGGGAGTGCAGGAAGGCGTTGGACAGCATCCGGTACGGCTCCATGACCACCGTGGACGTCTGCCCGGGGGCGTACCAGCCGAGGGCCGTCAGGTCCGCGGCGCTGCCCAGCGTGGCCCACTGCCCTGCGTAGACGAGCGTGGTGAGCCCGATCAGGGCCCAGACCAGCGCCGGGGTGTCCTTCAGGGCGCTGCGCCGGCGCGGCACGCCGGCGGCGCGCTCCTGCTCCCTGCGGGCGGCGCAGTCCACGCACACCACATGCCCGGAGGACGTGGTGCCCGCCTGGCAGTCGAGGCAGGCCGGCCGGCGGCAGCCGACGCAGGCCATGTACGCCGCACGCCCGGATGCCGCGGCACTCGGGGAATCCGGTGCCGCCGGCGTCCGGGCCGTGCGTCTCGTGAGGATCGGTCCGATCTGTCACGTCAGGGGTCTGCCCGGGATGCGGCTCAGGCCTCGGCGATCTCGATGGAGTCGATGACGACGTCCTCCAGCGGACGGTCGCGCGGGTCGGTGGCGACGGCGTTGAGCCGGTCCACGACCTTCTGGGAGGCCTCGTCCTTCACCTCACCGAAGATGGTGTGCTTGCCGTTCAGCCAGCCGGTCGGCACGGAGGTGATGAAGAACTGGGAGCCGTTGGTGCCCGGGCCGGCGTTCGCCATGGCCAGCAGGTACGGGCGGTCGAACTGCAGCTCCGGGTGGATCTCGTCGCCGAACTGGTAGCCGGGGCCGCCGATGCCCATGCCGAGCGGGTCGCCGCCCTGGATCATGAAGTCCTTGATGATGCGGTGGAACACGGTGCCGGAGTACAGCGGGGTGCCGGTCTGCTTCTCGCCGGTCTGCGGGTGGGTCCACTCCTGCTCGCCGGTGGCCAGGCCCACGAAGTTCTTCACGGTCTTCGGGGCGTGGTCTCCGTAGAGCTCCACGACGACGTCGCCCTGGTTGGTATGGATGGTCGCGATATGCGTGGCGTTGGTCATGGGCCTCATTGTTCCATCGACGCCCGCCTGTGGGCAGGGGACGGCGTGCCGCCCACCACACTTACGCGCAGGGCTTAGCCCGCCGGTGCGGTCCCGCGCCCGGTGGGGCGTGCCAGTCTCCTCCCGCGCGACTAGGCTGGGACACAACCAGACACGCGGACGGGCACCCGTCCGCGGCACCCCCAGCTCAAGGAGATCGCATGGGCTTCAAGACCTCCGATTCGACCGCAGAGACCACCGACTTCCGCGACACCGCGTTCGGCACGTTCCTGGACCGCCGCCGCGAGGACGCCCGCCACTGGGCCGCCCCGAAGGTGGAGGCCGCCCGCGCCTGGGGCGAGTACGGCCTGATCGACTCGACCTACCGTGCCAAGATCGCCGGCAAGGAGGGCCGCCGCCTCGCCGAGGACGCCCGGACCCAGGTCGGCCCGCAGCTGGCCGCCGGTGCCGAGCGTGCCAACGCCGCCGTCTCCCAGCAGTACGCCCGCCTGGCCCCGGCCGTGGCCGGACCGGTACCAGAAGTACGCACCGCGAGGTCGCCGCCGGCCTCGCGGCCGTGTCCCCGGCCCTCGCCGGCGGCCTGAACACCGTCCAGGGCTTCCTGGCTGACCTCCAGGACCAGGCGGAGTCCGCCGGCAAGGACCTGAAGAAGACCGCCGAGAAGAAGGGCAAGACGCTGAAGAAGCAGAACACCAAGAACCGCAAGGCCGCGGCCAAGAAGGCCGGCCGCCTCAAGAAGGACCTCGCCAAGCAGGGCAAGGCCGCCGCGAAGGCCACCCGCAAGGGCGCCGCCCAGGGCGGCCAGGACGTCCAGGCCGCCGTCCTGGCCGGTCTCGCCGCCCTCCAGGCCGGCCAGCAGAAGCTGTCCCCCGAGGTCCAGCGCCGCGTGGCCGACGCCACCAAGTACGCCCAGGACCGCCGCGACCAGTACGTCCCGGTGGCCGCCGCCCGCCTGGCGGACGCCGTCGGCAAGGCCGGCAAGTCCGTGCACGACTACAAGGTCCCGGCCTCCGTGGAGGACACCCTCGTCCGCGTGACCGGGGACAAGAAGATCGTGAAGAGGCTGCGCAAGGCGCCGAGGGCTACGCCCACAACGCGGAGAAGGGCATGAAGAAGCATGCCAAGCAGGCCAAGCGCCAGTCCCGCTCCGGCAAGGGCTGGATCATCTCCGGCATGACCGTGGCCGCCGCCGGCGCCGCCTACGCGATCTGGAAGCTGACCAAGCCGGTCCAGGATCCGTGGAAGGCCCCGGCCCCCGGCCCGGTGACCGCCAACGTCCCGGTGGTGGACGCCCACGGCTCCGCCGATCCGTACGCCAAGCAGCGCGCCGCGGTTGCCGAGGCCCAGGCCCGCCGCGACGGCGCCGCCCAGGCCGGCGGCGACGTCCAGGTGGACTCCGTGGACACCGGCGGACCGACCTCCGCCAACCCGGGCATCTCCCGCTGAACCACGGGGCGGTCACGCTGAGGCTTCGCCTCCGGCCCCGTCCCTGACGTGAGCCCCCGCCGGCAGCGCCGGCGGGGGCTCACGTGTGCCGGCCCCGCCACCGGAGGCGACCGCTGGTCGTCTCCGGTGCGAGGCCGTCGTCATGCCTCTCAGTGCCTCACAGGCCGCCGGGCGAGCGGACGAGCTTGTGGTTGGCGAACTCCTCGATGCCCAGCCGGCCCAGCTCCCGGCCGATGCCCGAGCGCTTCACGCCGCCGAAGGGCAGCTCGGCCGAGGACTTGGAGGTCGAGTTGATCCACACCATGCCCACCTCCAGGCGCGCGGCGACGTCCTCGGCCACCTCGGCGCTGGTGGTGTACACGGAGCTGGAGAGGCCGTACGGGGAGTCGTTGGCCAGCTCGATCGCGGCGTCCAGGTCCTTCACCCGGTGCACCACGGCCACCGGACCGAAGATCTCCTCCCGGTAGGCGCGGGCGGACTCGGGGACGTCCACCAGGACGGTCGGCGGGTAGAAGAAGCCCGGACCGTCCGGGACCTGACCGCCGGTGAGGGTCCGGGCGCCGTGGGCCACGGCGTCCTCCACGAGCTCGTGGACGTCCTCCCGCGCCTGCGCCGAGGACAGCGGGCCCACCACGGTGTCCTCGTCCTGCGGGTCTCCGAACGGAACGGAGGACATGCCGGCCACGAACCTCTCCAGGAACGGCTCGTACAGCTCCTCCATCACGATGAACCGCTTCGAGGACGTGCAGGTCTGGCCGGAGTTCACGCAGCGGCCGATCACGGCGTCCTTCGCGGTGGCCTCCAGGTCCGCGTCCGGGGCGACCACGAACGGGTCCGAGCCACCGAGCTCCAGGACGGCCTTCTTCACCTCGCGGCCGGCCTGCTCGCCGACGATCCTCCCCGCCCGGTCCGAGCCGGTCAGGGTGACGCCGGCGATGCGCTCGTCCGCGATCATGGCGCCCACGTGCTCATGGCCCAGGAACGCGTTGACGAAGGCGTCCGTGGGGACGCCGGCGTCCTGGAGCATCCGCTCCACGTTCAGGGCCGAGCGTGCGCAGTTGCCGGCGTGCTTGAGGATCATGGTGTTGCCCAGCAGCAGGTTCGGGGCGGCCACGCGGGCGATCTGATAGTGCGGGAAGTTCCACGGCATGATCATCAGCAGCACACCGATCGGGTCCCGGCGCAGGTACGCCATGCCGCCGGTGGCCGGCTCGATCTGCTCGCGAGCGATCATCTGAGGCCCCTGCTCCGCGTAGTACCGGAAGATGCCGGCGCAGGTCTTCATCTCGCCGCGGGCGGCGGTGATCGGCTTGCCCATCTCCGTGGTGACGTCCTGCGCGAGCTGCTCGGCGCGCTCCTCGTAGAGGTCGGCGATCCGGTGGAGCACGGCGGCGCGGTCCGCGACCTGCGTGCGGCGCCAGGAGAGGTACCCGGCGTGGGCCCGGGCCAGCAGCGGCTCGAGCCGGTCCTCGGTGAGGGCCTCGAACTCCTCGACGAGCTCGCCGGTGACCGGGTTCGTGGTGTGGAAGCGTGCCATGGTGCCCCTTTGCACGTGACGGGCACGGCATCCGGGAGGGTGTGTCCACGGTGACGCCGCGCGCGGGTGTGATGCAGGTCTCCATCCTCGGGCAGGACCGACGGGCACGTCCACCGACGCGGGGCGCCGTGCCGCACCGGCCCTCTTCCTCTGCTCCCGGAGGCTGGGGCAGACTCGGCGCGAGCACGCATCTCGCGTGCGGAAATCGGACACCGGATCGAGCAGCACGAAGAGAGGAGATGCCATGACCACCGAGTTCACCCTGTGGGGCCAGTCCGCCGTCCGGCTGGAGCGGGACGGCCGGAGGATCGGCTTCGACCCGGGCGCCTTCAGCGACGCCGCCGTCCTGGCCGGCGTGGAGACCGTGCTGATCACCCACCTGCACCCGGACCATGTGGTGCCCGAGCGGGTGGCGGCGGCCGTGGACGCCGGTGCCCGTGCCGTCTGGGCCCCCGAGGACCTGGTGGAACAGCTCGCGGCAGCCGGCCTGCCCCGGAAGGTGCTGCACACCGCCGTGCCCGGAGACGTCTTCTCCGCCGGCGGATTCGAGGTACGGGTGCTCGGCGGAGAGCACGCCCTGATCCACGAGGACGTCCCGCGCCCGGACAACGCCGCCTACCTGGTGGACGGCGCCCTGCTGCACCCCGGCGACTCGTTCCCCGCGCTGCCCGAGGGTGTGGAGGTGGACACCCTGCTGCTGCCGGTGAGCGCCCCCTGGATGAAGATCTCCGAGGCGGTCGAGTACGTCCGCACCCTCCGCCCGCGCACCGCGATCCCCATTCACGACGCGATCCTGTCCCGTGACGGCCGCTCCGTGGTGGACGGGATGCTCCCGACGCTCGTCCCCGAGGGCACGCAGTACCTGAGGCTCGGCCTCGGCAGCGCCCACCGGCTCTGAGGTACGCGCCGTTCGCGGCGCCTCGCCGAGTCTTCTCTCTCTCTGCGCCGAACCAGAGGAAGTGGCCCCCTCCGGGCGGTGTGAAGTGACCGATTCCTCTGGTTCGACGCCAGGGCCCGTCTCGTGCGACGCCGGCCGATAGGGTGCTGGGCGTGAGCAGACGGATCCTGGCCGACGTGGACACCGGCATCGACGACGCGTGCGCGCTGATCCAGCTCGCCGGGTGCGGCGCGGAGCTGGCCGCCGTGACGACCGCCGGCGGCAACGCGACCGCGCGGGAGTGCGCTCTCAACACCCTCGGCCTGCTGGAGCTGCTGGGGCTGGGCCACGTGGAGGTCGCTGTCGGGGCCGAGGCGCCGCTGCGACGTCCGGCCGAGACCACGCCGGAGACGCACGGCGAGGGCGGGATCGGCCACGCCCGGGTGCCGCGCCTGCCGGAGCGGCTGTCCCCCCGGTCCGCCGTGGACGTGTGGGTGGACGAGCTGCGCGCCCACCCGGGTGAGACGACCATCCTGTGCACCGCTCCGCTGACCAACCTGGCCCTGGCCCTGCGCGCGGAGCCGCGGCTTCCGGAGCTCGCGGCGGGGATTGTGGTCATGGGCGGGGCCTTCCTGTACCCGGGCAACACGACGCCCACCGCCGAGTGGAACACCTGGTGCGACCCGGACGCCGCCAAGGAGGTCTACGCGGCCTTCGAGGGGCTGCCCCAGGAGCGGCTGCCCCTGGTGTGCTCGTTGGAGACCACCGAGCGGATCGAGTACACCCCGGCCCTGCTGGACGGGCTGCTCACGGGGGCCGGAGCCCGGGCCGTGGGCTGGGCCGTGGACCGGGAACGGCAGGACGGGCCCGTAGCGGACACGGGCGTGCCCGTGCTGGACGTGCTGGCGGACGCGCTGCGCTTCTACTTCGAGTTCCACCATGACTACGACCAGGGCTACGTGGCGCACCTGCATGACCTGTTCGCCGCCCAGGCCGCGGCCGGGGTGGCCGCGTACGGCACGGCAGCCACCGTGGTGGACGTGGAGGCGGACTCGGACCTGCTGCGCGGCACCACCGTCCACGACGACAGACACATCTGGGGCCGCCGCCCGAACGCGCGACGCGTCACGGGCAACGACCCCAGTGCGGTGTTCGCGGCCTTCGCTCAGGCGGCCGCGGCGGTGGCGGAGCGCTCGGAGGGCTCCACGAGGCGGTAGGTGGGCTCGTGCCGCTTGAGCCAGCGGATCACCACCAGCGTGAGCGGGACGATCAGGATCTCGACGAGCGACTTGTAGATGTAGCCGGTGAACGTGTAGTTCGCGAGCTCGGCCAGGCTGATGGTGCCGGCGAACGCGACGAGGCAGAACACCAGGGTGTCCAGGAATTCGCCGACGAGCGTGGACAGGATCAGGCGCAGGGCGACGCTGCGCTCCTTCATCCGCTCCTTCATGCGGGAGACGATCTTCGCGTTGACCAGGCTGCCCACGAAGAACCCGGCGAGGCCGGCGAGGGTCAGGCGCAGGGTGGGGGCGAGCGCCTGGTTCCAGGCCTCGAAGCCCTCCACTGGCGTGGTCAGGGCGACGACCTGGTAGGTCACGGCGGCCACGATCAGCATCAGGAAGCCGATGTAGATGGCGCGGCGCGCGCGGCGGTAGCCGTACACTTCGGCGAGGATGTCGCCCACGATGTAGGCGATCGGGAAGAGGAACGCGCCGCCGTCGAAGATCAGCGGTCCGCCGCCGTAGAAGAGGTCGCTGAAGACCGGGATGGTGGGACCGTAGAAGAGCTTCGCGGCGGTCACGCCGGAGAGCAGGAGGACGCCGACGAAGATGCCGACGAAGAGGTCGTAGTGGCTGTGGGGCACCTCCGCGTACTGCGGGGCGCCCTGCCCAGAGGCGGGCCTGTCTGTGGTGTCAGTGGTGGTAGTCACCGGAACATCGAACCAGATTCCGCCCGGATGTGTGAGCCGCGGCCCGGCCTGCAGCTCTTCCCCTCGCCCCCGACGACGGCGCCGTCGCCTCCGGAGGGCGAGCGGCCGTCGTCGGGCCCTCCCCGGGGCGCGTGGACGGGCCCGGACATGCGGAAGGGCCCCGCCGGCCTCGGTCTTCCGAGTCCGGCGGGACCCTTCCCCTTCGGTGGAGGCAAGGGGACTCGAACCCCTAACCCCCTGCTTGCAAAGCAGGTGCGCTACCAATTGCGCCATGCCCCCGTGTGCTGTCCAGCCCACGGCTGCCCAGTCGTGTGGACCCACTCTAGCGGGTCCGGCCCTCAGCGGATCTCCGGCTCCTCGTCCGGGAGTCCGTCCGTGGCGGAGGCCCAGACCTCGCGGTCCTGCCGGGCCTGCTGCCAGGAGCGGATGCCCCAGGCCGCCGCTGCGGCGGCCGCTGCCACGGCCACCCTGCTGAGCTTCGACACGTCGTGCCTCCTGAGGAGTGGGGTCCCGAGACGGCCGAGGCCCCGTGGAACGGGGCCTCGAGTGCTGTGGGAGTGGGCGTACCAAGACTTGAACTTGGGACCTCTTCGTTATCAGCGAAGCGCTCTAACCGCCTGAGCTATACGCCCTCATCGCCGTGATGCACGGGAGAAACCGTGCTTCACAACGAGAAAGAACTCTACAGGACCGGAGCCGCCGGCGCAAATCGCGGGTGGCTCCGGACGGTGGGGTAACGCGGAGGCCGGCCAGCCGGCCGGTCAGTCGTCCGTCAGGGTCACCCCGAGGCCGCCGACGAGGGCGGCGGAGACGTTGTAGAGGGCCGCGAGCACCACGGACAGCAGGGTCAGCAGGACCACGTTCATCACGGCGACGATCGTGGCCAGGGAGGCCACGGTGCCGAGCGGCGCGAGGTGCTGGACCGTGTAATTGCCGGACTCGGCGCCGAGCACGGTGCCGAGCACGTCGTTCACGCGGTCGAAGATCCCGGCCAGATCCATCAGCGAGTACAGGCCCACCGCACCGATCACGGTGATGATGCCCAGCGCCACGGACAGCAGGAAGCCGAGCTTCATGGCCGACCAGACGTCCACCCGGGAGATCAGCAGCCGTGCGCGCCGCTGCTTGGCCTTGGGAGCCGAGCGGACCAGGCCCTCCTTGCCGGTGCGCTGCGCGGGGCGGGCGGACCGGGTGCCGGCGGCGCCGGACTGGGGGCGCGATGAGGCCGAAGTGCTCACTGCTCTCCTCCGTCTGCGTCCTCGGCGTCGGCCTCAGCGGAGGCGCTCACGTCGTCGGACACGGTGTCGTTCTGGTCGGTGGACTCGTCCAAGAGTACCCCTGCGTCCCCCGCATCGGACGCCCCGGCACCCTCCGCCGCACCGTCCGGGCCGCTGTCGCCGCCGCCGTCCGGGCCGGCCTCCGCGGCCGCCTCGGCGTCCGCCTCGATGGCTTCCTCGTTGTTGAGGGTGACGGCCACGATCCGGTCCTTCGTGCCGGGCTTGGCGAAGATCACACCCATGGTGTCGCGACCCTTGGCCGGGACGCCGGACACGGCGGAGCGGACCACCTTGCCGGACTCCATGACCACGAGGACCTCCTGGTCCTCCTGCACCACGAGGCCGCCGCACAGGCCGCCGCGCTCGTCCACGAGCTTGGCCACCTTGATGCCGAGGCCGCCGCGGTTCTGCGTGCGGTACTCGTCCACGTGGGTCCGCTTGGCGTAGCCGCCGTCGGTCACCGTGAACACGTAGCCGTCCTCCTCCGGGGAGACGACGTCCATGGCCAGCAGCCAGTCGTCGTCCCGGAACTTCATGCCGGTCACGCCGGAGGTCGCACGGCCCATGGGGCGCAGCGCCTCGTCGGTGGCGGTGAAGCGCACGGACTGGCCCTTGCGGGAGATGAGGATGAGGTCGTCGTCCGCGGAGACCACGCGTGCGGAGACGAGCTCGTCCCCGTCGCGCAGACGGATGGCGATCAGGCCGGCGGAGCGGTTGGTGTCGTACTCGCTCAGCAGGGTCTTCTTCACCAGGCCGTTGCGGGTGGCGAGGACGAGGTAGTGGGCGCCGTCGTAACCGGCCAGGGGCTGGATCTGCGCGATGTGCTCGTCCGGCTGGAACGCCAGCAGGTTGGCCACGTGCTGGCCCTTGGCGTCGCGGCCGCCCTCGATGAGCTCGTAGGTCTTGATGCGGTACACGCGGCCGAAGTTCGTGAAGAACAGCAGCCAGTGGTGGGTGGACACGGTGAGGAAGTGCTCCACCACGTCGTCGCCGCGCAGGGAGGCGCCGCGCACGCCCTTGCCGCCGCGGCCCTGGGACCGGTACTGGTCCAGGCGGGTGCGCTTGACGTAGCCGCCGCGGGTGATGGTGACGACCATCTCCTCCTCGGGGATCAGGTCCTCCATGGACATGTCCCCGTCGTAGCCGTAGAGGATCTGGGTGCGGCGCTCGTCGCCGTGCTTGTCCACGATCTCGCGCAGCTCGGTGGAGACCACCTCGCGCTGGCGGGCCGGGTCCTCGAGGATCCTGGTGTACTCGGCGATGAGGGCCATCAGCTCGTCGTACTTGTCCTGGATCTTCTGGCGCTCCAGCGCCGCCAGGCGGCGCAGCTGCATGTCCAGGATCGCCTGGGCCTGCTCGTCGTCGATGTCCAGCAGGGTCTTCAGGGCCTCACGGGCGTCGTCCACGGAGCGGGAGGCGCGGATGGTCGCGATGACCTCGTCCAGCATGTCCAGGGCCTTGAGCAGGCCGAGCTGGATGTGGGCCTCGCGCTCGGCCTTGGCCTTGCGGAAGGCCGTGCGGCGGACGATGACCTCGATCTGGTGCTTCACCCAGTGGTGGACGAAGCCGTCGAGGGAGAGGGTGCGCGGTACGCCGTCTACGAGGGCCAGCATGTTCGCCGAGAAGTTCGACTGCAGCTCGGTGTGCTTGTAGAGGTTGTTCAGCACCACCTTGGCCACGGCATCGCGCTTGAGGACGATCACGAGGCGCTGGCCGGTGCGGCCGGAGGTCTCGTCGCGCATGTCCGCGATGCCGGAGATCTTGCCGTCGCGCACCATGTGCGCAATCTTCTCGGCGAGGTTGTCCGGGTTGACCATGTACGGCAGCTCGGTGACCACCAGGCAGGTGCGGCCCTGGAGCTCCTCCACGTTGACCACGGCGCGCATGGTGATGGAGCCGCGGCCGGTGCGGTAGGCGTTTTCGATGCCCTTGGTGCCGAGGATGGTGGCGCCGGACGGGAAGTCCGGGCCCTTGATCTCCTTGAGGAGGGCCTCGAGCAGCTCCTCGCGGGACGCCTCGGGGTTGTCCAGATACCACTGGACGCCGGCGGCGACCTCGCGCAGGTTGTGCGGCGGGATGTTCGTGGCCATGCCCACCGCGATGCCGGAGGAGCCGTTGACCAGCAGGTTCGGGAAGCGGGCCGGGAGCACGGTGGGCTCCTGCTGCTTGCCGTCGTAGTTCTCCTGGAAGTCGACCGTGTCCTCGTCGATGTCCCGGACCATGTCCATGGCCAGCGGGGCCATCTTGGTCTCGGTGTATCGCTGGGCGGCGGCGCCGTCGTTGCCCGGGGAGCCGAAGTTGCCCTGGCCGAGGGCCAGCGGGTAGCGCATCACCCAGTCCTGGATGAGGCGGACGAGGGCGTCGTAGATCGCAGAGTCGCCGTGCGGGTGGTAGTTGCCCATCACCTCGCCGACCACGCGGGCGGACTTGTTGAAGGAGCGCTCCGGGCGGTAGCCGCCGTCGTACATCGCGTAGAGCACGCGGCGGTGCACCGGCTTGAGGCCGTCGCGCACGTCCGGCAGCGCGCGGCCGACGATCACGGCCATCGCGTAGTCCAGGTAGGAGCGCTTCATCTCGGACTCGAGGTCCACGTGCTCCACGCGGTCCGCGGCGCCCTCGGGCAGCTCGTACATCTGAAGGTCTTCCGAGGCCTCGGGCGGCACGGTGCCGTCGCCGCTCACCTCGTCCGGGTCGAGTCCGCCGGCGACGACGGCCCCCTCCTGGGGTGCGTCGCTCGCCTGCTGCTCGCCCTCGTTCTCCGCCGGGTTCTGCGGGTTCTCCGGGGTGGTCTCGTCGCTCACGCGGGTCCTCTCGTCCTCGTCAGCTGGGGTCTGCCGGCGGCGGGCGCCGCCGGCGACGTCGGTGGGATGTCCGCCCCGTGCCGCCGGGGTCGGCGTCACGGGCGAACTGAAGGATCAGATGTCCAGGAAGCGCACGTCCTTGGCGTTCTGCTGGATGAAGCCGCGGCGGGACTCGACGTCCTCGCCCATGAGCATGGAGAACACCTGGTCCGCGGCGGCGGCGTCGTCCATGGTGACCTGCAGCAGCGTGCGGTGCTCCGGATCCATGGTGGTGTCCCACAGCTCGTTGTAGTCCATCTCGCCGAGGCCCTTGTAGCGCTGGATGCCCGTGTCCTTCGGCAGGCGCCAGCCCTTGGCCTGGCCGGCGGCGAGGGCGGCGTCGCGCTCGGCGTCCGTGAACACGTAGTCGTGCGGGGCGTTGGACCACTTGATGCGGTACAGCGGCGGCTGGGCGAGGAACACGTGGCCGGCCTCGATGAGCGGACGCATGTACCGGAAGAGCACGGTGAGCAGCAGCGTGGTGATGTGCTGGCCGTCCACGTCCGCGTCGGCCATGAGCACGATCTTGTGGTACCTCAGCTTGGAGATGTCGAACTCCTCGCCGATGTTCGTACCGAATGCGGTGATCATGGACTGGACCTCGGCGTTGCCGAGTGCCTTGTCCAGGCGGGCGCGCTCCACGTTCAGGATCTTGCCGCGCAGCGGGAGGATGGCCTGAGTCTCCGGGTTGCGGCCGCGCTTGGCGGAGCCGCCTGCGGAGTCGCCCTCCACGATGTAGACCTCGCAGCGCTTCGGGTCCTTGGACGAGCAGTCGGCGAGCTTGCCGGGCATGCCGAAGGACTCGAGCGGGGACTTGCGGCGGGCGTTGTCCCGGGCCTTGCGGGCGGCCATGCGGGCGTGCGAGGCCATGATGGCCTTGCGGATGATGTCCTTCGCCGGGCCGGGGTTGCGCTCGAGCCAGTCGCCGAGGTGGTCGGTGACCACGCCGTGCACGAAGCCGCGGGCCTCGGAGTTGCCGAGCTTCGTCTTGGTCTGGCCCTCGAACTGCGGCTCGGAGAGCTTCACCGAGATGACGGCGGTCAGGCCCTCGCGGATGTCGTCGCCGGTGAGGTTGTCCTCCTTGGGCTTGAGGATCTCCTTCTCACGGGCGTAGCGGTTGATCAGCGAGGTCAGGGCGGCGCGGAAGCCCTCCTCGTGGGTGCCGCCCTCATGGGTGTTGATCGCGTTGGCGTAGGTGTGGACGGACTCGGAGTAGGCCGTGGTCCACTGCATGGCGATCTCGAGGGCGATCTTGCGGTCGGTGTCCTCGGTCTCGAAGGCGATCACGTCGTCGTGGACGTACTCGACCTTCTTCTTCGAGTTCAGGTGCTCGACGTAGTCCAGCAGGCCGTTCTCGTAGAGGTAGGTGACCTCGCGGCGCTTGGGGGCGGCGTCCTCGTCCGCGGCGAGGCCGGACTCGTCCGCGGTCTCGTCCTCGGCGGTGCCCTCGGCCACGACCTCGTCCTCGAGGACCTGGTTCTCCTCGATGACGCGCTCGTCCACCAGCGTGATCTTGAGGCCCTTGTTGAGGAACGCCATCTGCTGGAAGCGGGCGCGCAGCGTCTCGTAGTCGTACTCGACCGACTCGAAGATCTCCGGGTCGGCGTAGAACGTCTGGGTGGTGCCGGTGGCCTCGGTGGCCTCGCCCTTGACCAGCTCGCCCTGCGGGACGCCGCCGTCGGCGAAGGACATGCTCCAGATGTGGCCCTGGCGGCGGACCTCGGTCTCCACGCGCCGAGACAGGGCGTTGACCACGGAGATGCCGACGCCGTGGAGGCCGCCGGAGACCGCGTAGCCGCCGCCGCCGAACTTGCCGCCGGCGTGGAGGATCGTCATGACGACCTCGACGGTCGGCCGGCCCTCGGTGGGGTGCATGTCCACGGGGATGCCGCGGCCGTCGTCCTCCACGCGGACGCCGCCGTCCTCCTGGAGGGTGACGGTGATCTCCGAGGCGTAGCCGGCCATGGCCTCGTCCACGGAGTTGTCCACGACCTCGTACACGAGGTGGTGGAGGCCGCGGGGGCCGGTGGAGCCGATGTACATGCCCGGGCGCTTGCGGACGGCTTCGAGGCCCTCGAGCACGGTGATGGCGGAGGCGCCGTAGTCCCCGGGGACCTTGCGGTCCTGCTTGTCCTGGGCGTTGCGCTCGGCCGCGGTCTGCTGCGGTGCGGCGGCCTCCGCGGCGTCCTGGTGCTGAGGACCCTCGGCGGGCGAGCCGGAGTGTGCGTCGTTCACGGGTGCTCTTGACTCCTCGGTGTCTTCACGTCGTCTCCCGCCGCGGGTGCCCGGTCCGGCGGTGTCCTCGGGCGCGTACGCGCGCGCAGGGGCCGGTCCGGTCACGGGCGGCGGGGCGGCTCCCGGCGGACCGAGAGCGTCATTCTTGTCCATTCTACGGGATGCGGCCGCCGCTCTGCGGAATCTGCGGGGGTCGCCGCGGGGAAGATCTTCCGCAGGAGGCCGTGGACGCCGCTCAGGACGTCCGAGCAGACCTCGGTATGGGGGCCGTATCGTCCGCGGGGCCGAACGCCGCTCAGAGCGGCGCATGGCACCTCGACCTGGGGACGAAGCCCGGGTCCTGCCGAGACCCGTCTTGACGACGGCCGTCTCCGGCCCACACTCACCCGTAGGTGTCGCGCGGTCCGCGGCCACGGACGCTGCGCGGCCCCTTCTTCCAGCTGGGGGCCTGTGGGCCGGCGACGTCGATGCGGGTGACCACGCCGGTGCCGAGCTCCTGGTCGAAGCGGGCCAGCAGCATCGGCCCCATCAGGCGCAGCTGGGTGGCCCAGGCGGTGGAGGTGGTGCGCACGCGCACCACGGAGTTCTCGAAGCTCTCGGGTCGGCAGTGCTGGGCGATGTCCGGGCCGACCAGCTCGGCCCAGCGCGTCAGCACGGAGCCGACCGCCACGGGGGTGGACCAGCCGCGGTCCCGGATGAGGCGGCCGAAGACGTCGCCGACCACCGCTGGGTCCCGGTCGTCGGCCTCGGTCCGCCGCCACGGCGGCTCCGGGCCTTCCAGCTCCTCGACGCGCTGCTCGGTCCG
>NZ_JBNFOB010000033.1:0-13813 GCF_057364565.1 Micrococcus sp. LASM2_SD2
GGTGGCCGCTCGCGCGGCGGGCGTAGTCGTCGTCCGCGGCCCGGCCGGCCCTCGGCCAGCGGCGCGGGGTGGCGGCCTCGAGACGGTCCAGGACGGCGAGCGACTCCCCGATGGCATCGTGGATGAGGTCGCCGACCGTGCGGTCGTCGTCGGCGTCGAGGTCCTGCTCGACAAGGGCGAGGGTGCCGGCGCGGGTCACGGTACCCGAGTCGGGCGCCAGGGTGCCGGCCAGCACGTGGAGGAGGGTGGTCTTGCCGCGGCCGTTCTCGCCGACGATCGCCAGCCGGGAGCCGGCGGAGACCGTCACGTCCGCATGGTCCAGGACGGTGCGGTCGCCGAGCATGAGGGTGATGCCCTCGGCTCGGATGTGGGCGGAGGCGCCCGCAGGCAGGGCAGGGGCGTGGGGAGGGGTCAGAGTCATCGTGGTCTCTCAGCTCGTCATGGAGCCGGGCAGCACGAAGGGGCCGCCCGGCGGGATGCCAGGACGGCGAGCGGAGTCAGGGAAAACGAGTCGCCGCCGCCGTCAGCGGGCGGAGCGGAGCCTCATCGATGCGATGCCTCTGTATGCCATGCAGACCATCGTATCAGCGGCGGCAAGAGAGGGCGGGGCGGGGTTAGCGGGCGCTGGCGGGCGGCGGCCCGCCGGCACCGGTAGCCTCCCGTCATGACCCGCACCCTGGAGGAGATCTGGCCTCCCTACGGCCTCGTGGTGGAGTCCGGCGACCTGCGGATGACCGCCTTGCGCGAGGCGGACGTCCCGGAGGTGCTCGACGTCGTCGCCGGCGGGATCCACGACCCGTCCTGGGCGCCGTTCGCCTTCCCGTGGACGGACGCCCCCGCGGAGGAGATCCCGGCGAACTGCATGCGGTTCTTCGCGTCCACGCTGGCCCGCACCCAGGGCGGCGGCGCGAGCATCGAGCTGGTGGTCCGCCGGGCCGGGCGGGTCGTCGGCATGCAGGCGATGAACGGCGCCGACGTCGCCGGGTCGCGCAGCATGGAAACCGGCTCGTGGCTCGGCCTGCCGTTCCAGGGGCAGGGACTGGGCACCCGGATGCGGCGCATGATGTGCGTCCTCGCGTTCGACGGCCTGGGGCTCGACGTCGTCACCTCCTCGGCCTAGGAGGACAACGCGGCCTCGCGTCGGGTCAGCGCGAAGGTCGGCTACCGGGAGACCGGCCGTGGCCAGGCCGAGCGCCGCGGGACGCCGACCACCGAGGTCCTCTTCGAGCTGCGCCCCGACGAGTTTGTGCGCGCCGACGAGCCGGTGCGGATCACGGGCGCCGACGAGCTGCGGCGCTTCCTGTGCCTGGCGTGAGCCCCACGGAGGCCGGGGCCGCCCGCGGGACCGTCGGAGCCGTCGCGCGAGCCTCGCCGTCCCGGCGCGGGCGGGGTAGAGAGGGACCCCATGACCCGCTTCACCGTGCCCCTGGACGAGGCCCGTCCTGCGTTCCTCGCCGCGCTCGACGCCTTCGAGGCCGCCGTCGACACCCTGAACGACCTCGCCCTGCTCGGCCCGAGCCACGCCCACGGCTGGTCGCGCCTCGACTGCTTCGTCCCACGTGCGCGCGGGCTTCCAGGAGATGCTCGCGGGGCTGCCGGCCCGCACGGACGCCGCGCCGGACGTGGATTCCGCCTCGTACTGGACGAGCTGGGAGGAGGAGGCGGACGAGGACCCCGTCCCGGGGATCCTGCAGACCCGCCGCACCGCCTCCGCCTACGCCCGCCCCCCGCACGCGATGGAGCACCTGCGGCAGGTGGCCGCGGGCCTGCGACACGCGGTCCCCGCCCTCGACGACGGCACCCACGACTTCCAGGGCCACGTGCTCACCAGCGGGGACCTGCTGGCCACGTGGGCCATGGAGCTGGCCGTCCACCACCACGACCTCGACCTGCCCGCGGACCTGCCCGGCCCGGACCCGGCGGCGATGCGCCTGGGGCGGCGCACCGCGGACGCGCTCGCCAGTCGACCCGACGTGGGCCGGCGCACGTCCGACGACGACGGCGCGGACGGCGATGACCTCACGGTGATGCTGGCCGGGTTCGGCCGGGGCTGAGACCCGTGTGACGGGGCGGACGCCCCCGAGCCGAGGGCGTCCGCCCCGGCCGCTAGGCTCACGCCATGACCTTCGAGGACACCCTCCCCCAGAGATGAGCGCCTACGAGCGAGAGACCTGGCAACGCCTACAAGCCCCTTGGGACCGCCAGGCGAAAAGGCGGGCGCTCCCCACGTGGCTGACTGACGCGGGCGAGCGGTCCGCGAATGTACTGTCCAAAACCGCGAACAGGATCGGGGACCGCATTCCCGACGCGGTGAAGGAGCACTCCCGGCAGGCCACCGAAATCCTCGGCGACAAGGTGCTCGGGCCCACGGTCAGGGGGCTGTTGCCCTGCTCGACCTGGTGAATAACTGGTCCGCCGAGTTGAATGACCCGCAGACGGTCGTGAAGATCGCGAACAAGAAGGGTCTGGAGATTACCGATGTCTCCGAGCTGCGCGGCCGCGACCTCAAGGCGTGCGACCGCCTTCTGACCCGCAACACCCTCAAGTGGCGCACCTTCGGGGCGCTCGAAGGCGGCAGCATGGGCGCGTTGGCGATGGTGCCGGTCGCCGGCCTCCCTACCTCTCTCACAGCCGACCTGCTGGTGATCCAGGTCCTGAGCACGTCGATCGCCAGCCGGGTCGCCTACTCGTACGGCTTCGATGCGAAGGACCCTGCCGAGCGAGAGTTCATCCGCCGGCTTGTCACCCGTTCCTTCATGGTCCAAGCCGGGCGCGCAGCCCCCATGCAGCAGGTGGCGAACGCCGCCGTAGCGACACACGGGCGTCAGCGGTGGTCCCAGAACCTACTGCGGGACCATCGGCTGGCCGCAGCTCTGAAGCGGCTCATGGAGAACGCCGGTGCCGCCGGACCGCGTGCCAGCGTCCAGAACGTCAGCAAGGCCTTGCCGGTGATCGGCATCGTCCTTGGCGCCGGGACCAACTCAGCAGTCCTCGGGGCCGTCGCAGCCGACGCGCAGCGTTACTGCCAGACGCGCTTCCTGAGCGAGAAGTACGGCCTCCTGATGCCGGAGGCATTCGGAAGCACGACCTCGAATGATCAGGACGGCACCGATGGGGAGATCGTCGAGGAAGCCTGACTCAGTGCCGCCTCCATCATCACCTTCCGCGCCGCCTTCAGCAGCGGCCGCGGGCCGGCATGGGTCAGGTTCAGCGGCGGGTTCAGGGAACTGATCACCCCACGCTCGACGTCGGCCAGCGCCACCGCCTCGGAGGGCGGCGTCCAGACGCGCAATGCCAGGTGCTCGGTCATCCACTCGGTAAGCCGCAGGTCCGACCCCTCCGTCAATGCGAACGTGGCCGGCGCCGTCGAGGTCGTCGATGCCGTCGCCCGTGGGACGGGCACCAGGCCCAAGTCGTCCCGCAGCAGCGCGGCGAACGACCTCCGCACGGTGGACCGCCCGGTCTTCCCGGTACCGAAGTGCTGCCGCACGTCCCGCTGGGCCAGGCTCTTCTCCGCCTTGCCGACGTAGAGCAGGCCGCCGGGGCCGACCGGCGCGTCCAGCGCCCCGGCCTCCTCACACGACGGTCTCACCTCGGAGATCGCGTACAGTCCGCGCCCCTTCAGAAACTCCACACCGTCCGCCGCGAGGGCCTTGACGCCACCAGGCGCGGTCTCAGCCCGTCGCACCCGGAACACCGGACCGTTCAGCAGCGCCTCCCGCGCCTCGGCCACCAGCACCTCCGGCTCCGTCATCCCTCATCCTCCAGCACCCACACCTGCTGCAACGGGATCCGCGCCCGCGTGGAGGCCGGCAGCCGGTCGTAGGTGAGGAAGAGCTGATCGAGCAGCGCGTCGGCGTCCCAGATGCGCATGGTCGTGCGGTCTCGTTTGAACTCCAGCTCTGCTGGTCGAGTCACCCCACCCCAGGCCACGAGGAGTGCCTGATCCGCCCGGTGCTGTGTCATCGCAGAGTGCAGCCCCCGCAGCACCCGGGAACCGATCGGGGTCGGCTCGGACTTCACCTCCACGATCAGCGTCGGCGCGTCCAGCCCCAGGGGGCCGGTGCCCGCGATGATGTCCACGCCACCGTCGGGCCCGGGTGGCGAGACCTCACACCTAAAGCCGAGCACCGTGAGAATCTCCGCGACCAGGTGGGTCAGCTCGTGCTCGCGGAACTCCCCGGCCACATGGGCGCGGATGCGGTCCCGGATGGCGACGACGGTCGGTGCCGTCTCGGGGTCCGTCACCTCGGTGGTGGCGTGGTCGGCGGGGGTCGCCACCGGACGCGGCAGCCCCTCTGTGAACCCGGGGTCAGGCTTTCCTTGAGCGATGGTCTCGAGGCGACGTTCGGCGTCGTTCCGGCTCGGCTTGAACACCGTCAAGATGCCGTTGATCGTGTACACCAGGTCCTGGCCCACCACGGTCTTGGAGACCGGCTCCCCCAGCCAGTCCACCGGCAGGGAGTGGCTGCGGTGCCAGCCAGCCTCGGCCGCGTCGTGGGCGTACGCGCCGGTGACGCGTCCGAACTGCACGTAGCCGGGCTTGGTCTTCAGCGGCAGGATGACGAGGTCACCCGGGCGGATGGAGTCCCGGAACGCCCAGAGCTGGCCGGTGTAGTTGGCCCAGCGGGCGGCGCCGTCGCCGGGGTAGGCCTCCTCCACGCGACGGCGGACGTCCTCCCGGGATGTGGCGGGTGAGAGGTCACCGACCTCGGGCCAGCCCACGCTCACGCGCCCGTGCTCGATGTTCCAGTGCTCGTTCTCCCCCCGCTGTCCCGCGCGGACCACCCATGCGCTCATCGCCACTCCCTCGCTTGCGTCCGGCCGATCATCTCAGACCACGGCATGATGAGCCGGAAATCTTCGCCATACCCACCGAGGCCACGACCTTGGCAGGAATGTTGTCCCTGGCGAAATCATCATTCCAGGGCCCATTCGCGGTCCGGCATCGATTCGCACCTACCGACGATTTCATTTATCGGCGGGCTCTGACGCTGACTACAGAACCAACGAGACCCTCAGGCCATAAGGCTGTTCGCGAAATCCAGAAGCTTCTTTGAACGGTCTTCGATAAACTTTTCATAGTCATCGTCAAAAACAACATCACCAATTAGTGCGGAATCTAGAATCTCCTGCAAGGCTTCCGAAGGCATGTTTTGCTTGTAACGACTCGGAGACTTCCCGCCCAAGGTCTTGTTATCAGCCGCAGAGATCATGGCAAAATTCGAAAGCGCACCAATGGCAACAGTGCCAGTATAGGACTGCTTAAGAAATGCCTGCGGATAGATGTGGTGAAATTCAGACCTGTTGTAAGCTTTGAGGACCGCATTAAGGTCGACCGGGCTAGCCGAAACAAAACTGCGTGGTGTGGCCTGGACGAGGAGCAGGACAAAAGTCTTCGAATCTACGGCGCTCACTTGGAACTTCCGCTCCGTGAAAAAATCCTGATCAACGTTGACTGAGATATCCCCAAGGGCTGATGGCTTGCCATCCTTCAACTTAAGAACTTCGTCAATGTCACGCTTCAGATTCCGCAGAACGCCAGCACTGTACCGTTTCGAAAAGAACGATCGCCATAGCCAGCGCGTCAACACCTCCCGCTGGCTATTCGTAACCTTAATCGAACTCCCCTCTTTGTGCGCAAAGAACACTGACAAGGGAACCAAGACCGCCGTGTATGGCAGGTTCCCCAGCTTTGCAACTTTCAGCGACCCCTTCACGAAGTCAATGGCGCCCTTAATCCCGTTTGAGATCTCATCAAACCTCTCACGGAGTTCTGCCCCATTCATATTCATCAGGGTATCGGGAGCAGCATCGCCAGCGATGATTGCCGAACAGCAACGAAGCATAAGGTTTGAGTCTGCCCCAACTTCTCCAAACCCAAAGGGTGCCAAAATCTCCGTTAGTTCTTCAAATTTCTTCTGCAGATCGAAGTCTTCTCTCCACGTCCACGCCGACAATAGCTGAAGGACGTCTAACTCGACGCCAAGGCGATTAACTCGCTCGAAGACAATAGCGACCTTCCCCCGATTATCCGTAACAATATCCTGTGTGGGGATTTTTGCTTCTTTGAAGTTGGCCTGCACCTTGTCGATGATTTCAACTTCCGAATCACTCAGGTCCCGAGTGGCCTTGCGGTATTCGGTGGTATTGAAGAAGGTGTTGATAGGGAAGTGCCGCCCGGGATCCGCCACTTGGCCCTCATCCAGGATAATAAACTGACTCTCTTGAAGGTCCTCGTCCGCCGCAAAGTCATAATAGATAGTCGGCCACTCACTTGCACCTTCAGGCACCAGGTCTGTTTGGAATGTACCAAAAATTGACGTCAATCGCTGCTGCCCATCAAGCACATAGTTGATTGGGAAGTTGTCCTCCGGGTCCGGGAGTTTAAAGGGACCAAGCTGGCGTTCAGTCTTCAATCGCTCTCGTGTTTGCCACAATATGACCGAACCAAACGGATATCCCTTGTGGATCGAGTCCATCAAAAAGGAGATTCTTTCCGCATCCCAGACAAATCCGCGCTGGAATGCCGGGATACGAATCTCTCCCCTTTCGACGCGATCGATAAGATTGCGAATAGAAAGTTCGCCCAAGGCTTTCCCCTCCCGAGAATAGTTTGGCGGAAGCCCCCTTGCGACTCAAAACCCGCCAGCACCCCCGCCATCCTGTGCGAGGTTGCTAAACCGACTGTAGTGCCCCTGGAACCCCACCACAATGGTCTTCGTGGGGCCGTTGCGGTGCTTCGCCACGATCAGGTCGGCCTCGCCGGCACGCGGGGACTCCTTGTCATACACATCTTCACGGTGCAGCAGGATCACCATGTCCGCGTCCTGCTCGATCGAGCCGGACTCACGCAGGTCGGACACCTGGGGCCGCTTGTCCGTACGCTGCTCAGAACCACGGTTGAGCTGGGACAGCGCGATCACCGGCACCTCCAACTCCTTCGCCAGCAGCTTGAGCGCACGCGAGAACTCGGCCACCTCCTGCTGACGGGACTCGACCTTCTTGCCCGAGCTCATCAGCTGCAGGTAGTCCAGCACCACCATCTTGAGGTTGTTCTTCTGCTTCAGCCGCCGGCACTTCGCGCGGATCTCCATCATGGACATGTTCGGCGAGTCGTCGATGAAGAACGGGGCGTCGTTGAGCCGGCCCACGGTCGCGGCGATCTTGGACCACTGGTCATCCCGGATGGTGCCCTTGCGCAGGTCCTGCAGCGCAATGGTCGCCTCGGCAGACAACAGCCTCATGGCGATCTCGTTCTTGCCCATCTCGAGGCTGAAGAACACGGTGGCCATGTTGTGGTGCAGCGCCGCCGCACGCGCGAAGTCCAGCGCCAGCGTGGACTTGCCGACCGCCGGACGGGCAGCGATGACGATCATCTGACCCGGGTGCAGACCCTGGGTCAGCTCGTCGAAGTCGTAGAAGTCGGTGGGCACACCGGTCATGCCCTCGCCCTGGTTGCCCGCGGCCTCGATCTCGTCGACCGTGTGCTCCATGATCTCGGACAGCCGCACGTAGTCCTCGGACTGGCGGTTCTCCGCGACCTTGTAGATCTCGGACTGCGCCTCGTTGACGATCTCCTCGACCTCACCGTCTCCGGTGTAGCCCATCTGGGTGATCTTCGTGCCGGCGGTGACCAGGCGGCGCAGCACGGCTTTCTCGGCCACGATCTCCGCGTAGAAGCTCGCGTTGGCGGCGGTCGGCACGGACTGGATCAGCTCGTGCAGATAGGCCGGACCGCCGGCACGGGTGAGCTCCTGGCGCTTGTTCAGCAGGTCCGCCACGGTGACGGCGTCGGCGGGCTCCCCGCGGCCGTAGAGGTCGATCACCGCCTCGTAGATCATCTCGTGGCTCGGGCGGTAGAAGTCGTGGCCTCGCAGGATCTCCACCACGTCCGCGATCGCATCCTTGGAGAGCATCATGCCGCCGAGGACCGAGCGCTCCGCCTCGAGGTCCTGGGGCGGCAGCACGCCGCGTTCGGAGGAGCGGCCGCCGTCGTCGTAGGCGCCGGAGTCTCCGTACTCGTCAGACATCTTCCGGATTCTCCCTTCCCACGGCGCGGCACGACGGCGGCCTTCGAGCCGGCGGAACCGGCCCCGTATTCCTCTGTGAATCCCCCGCTCGCCGCAGCGGTCTCAAGTCCGCCGCACCAACATGCAGGACGTCGATGCGGCGGAGGACACCTCCCGTCACGGGACGGCGGATGGACGCCGACGTAGTGGTCACCTGCCGGCCAATACCCACCGCCTGCGACGTGGGGATAGCACAGGACACTACCCGCGCCGCGGAACCTGTCACAACCGCGTGTTCCACACCTTCTGTGGACGGGGTGTGGACAGTGCGGCGTGTCGTGTGGATTGCGCGGCGTGGCGCTGGGGACAACACTGTGGGGGAAACCCACAGCAGACCGGAAACCACCCTCTGACCAGGCATGATACCGCTCCACGCCTGTGGGAGAAGATTTCTACCTGGGAGTACTCTGATCACTGCATCACACCTCGAACCCAGGTTTGACCCCTGTCTCACCCCGGTGTTATAAACCCCTTTCCACACCGCAATCCACAACATCCACATCTGTGGAGAACACGTGTGGACAAGCGCCCACAAGCTGGGGACAACGAGGTTGACAGCCCGATCAGCCGCCCTCGCCCACGGCCTTCAGCATCCCGTCCACGAGCTCCGCGGCCCACCCCAGCGCCTGCAGGAACCGCTCCGGCGCGGCGGCCTCGCCGGCCCAGTGGCTCACCGTGAACTCGAGCCACTCCTCCCCCGGCGTGTAGGCCACCCCGAAGCCGTCCTCCACGGAGGGCACGAACGCATACCGGACCACCTGCGCCGCCGACCCGATCGACGTGGTGGACAGGAAGTCCTCCCGTGCCGCCCGCACTCCGGGGTGCTCCACCAGGGCCGTCAGCGCTTCGCCGCCAGAAGCGGCAGCGTGACGGCCCGAGTCCACTCCGTCCTCATCCGCACCGCCGCGGACTCCCACCGCCTCGGCTGCCAGGCCCAGCCCGAACAGGTGCCGGTCCACACCGTTTCCGGCCTTGCACGCCTTCACCCAGTCCCGGTGCGCGTCCAGCACGGCCACGAGCAGTTCCCGCCACTCACCGGCAGGCCGCTGCCCCACACTCCCCTGGGCGAGCGCCTCCACCAGCGCAACGAGCTCCGGGGTCACCGGCCGCAGGCACTCGGTGCGCCCGGCCTGGTGCTCGCGCATGTCCACGGACTCGTAGTGCCCGCGCACCCGCCCATAGGCGAGGCGCTGGGCCAGCGCCACCACCAGCTGCTGCACCGCGTCCAGGCTGACCTTCATCCCGGCCGCCCGCACGTCCGGCTTCCGCGTGCGCACCACACACACCCGCAGCTGCTCGGACCTCTCCGTCACCCCTGCCAGCAGGCTCTCTGCACGACCCGTCATGTTCCGCGTCAGGTTCCAGCGGAGCTCACCGACCTCTGCGGACCCACCCGTGGCGTCACCCTCCACCACCACCTCCTGCATGCGACGCACGGCCTCCACCAGGGTCGCCCCGTCCACGGTGGAGTGCTCCACGTGCATGGCGGTCCAGCCGTCCGAGAGTCGGTGCAGGTAGGAGATCGGCCGATACACCCAGGCCAGGGCAGGATCGGTGAGGCCCTGGCGGATCGCTGCGGCGTCCCGGACAGCCACCATGCCGGTCCCGTCCACCAGCGCACCGGGCCCGCCATCCACGCCCTCACCTGGACCCTCCCCCCTACGCTCGCCGGTCGCACCGTCCATCAGGGTGAGGGTGAAGAGCATCTGCCGCAGCCGTTCGTAGACGGCCTCGTTCTCCGGGTCCTGAAGCACCTCAGGCATGAGCTCTGCCAGATGCGCCGAGCCCAGCGCGGACAGCGCACCGAAGGCCGGATCGCCGCCGCGGCCGTCGGCCCCGTCCTCGGCGCTCCCGGGTTCTACAGCCCGACCATGCGCCTGCCGCACCACCCAGCCCACGGTCGAGGCGAGCTCTGCTCTGCCCAGGAGGCGGCCGTCGTCGTGGGTGAGGGGCACCGCGAACAGGCGACCTCCCACCACCAGGCCGGCCTCACGCCGGGCCGCGCCAGGCTTCGCCGCACGGAAGGTGTCCGCGCCCTCGCCGGGCTCGCGCAGCCCGCCGTTGAGGCAGGCGAACTGGGCAGGATCCACCGGCGAACCACGCCCGTCCACCGGCGGCTCGGTCTCCCCGCGCGCCTCGGCCACGTGCACGGCGGCGGCACGCCACAGCACATCCGCCGCCCGCTCGACGGGGTCCTCCACGGCGCCGCCGGGCTGGTCGCGGCCGAGGGCCACCTGGAACACCACGTTCGTGGACAGCGGCAACGGCCGCCGCTCGGCGAAGTAGCCCTGCAGCCACGGCTCGGACATCCAGTTCCGCCCGGCCGCGTCCTCCGCTTCCGCACGGGCCACCAGCGCCTCGCGCAGGGCGGGGCCGTCCTCGGCGAGCAGGCGGTCGGCGAGCGCCCGGACCTCCTTCGCGTCCTGTGGCCTCACGGCCGCCACCATGCGGACCAGCCGGTCCATCACCGGGGCGGTCTCGGCCACGGGAAGGTGCTTCAGGGCGGGGCGCGCAGAAGAGGTCATGGCCCCATGCTGTCAGCCCCCGGCGGAAGCGCCCTCAGGCCTCCCTGTCCGCGGGCGGCTCCTCCGCCACGGGCTCGATGATCGGGTTCTTCGGCAGCTTGCGCACGCGCTTGGGCCGCTTGGAGCGGGCCGGGATGAGCGAGCGCATGTTCTCGTGCTTGCCGAAGCAGAGCAGGCGGTCGTTCTCCTCGAGCTCCTTGTCCGCGTTCGGGTTGGGGTACACCTTGGTGCCGCGGTGCAGGGTGAGGACCTGGATGTCCTTCTCCCACAGGCCGGACTCGCGGATGGTCTTGCCGATCATGTCCGCGCCCATGTTCACGGAGATCTCGGCCACCCCGTAGCCGGTGGAGACGGCCAGGCGCTGGCGGACGTCGATGTCCGGGAACCCGGCCTGGTCCGCGATGTAGTCCACGATCGCGCCGGCCACGTCCAGCTTGGTGGCGCGCTCGATGCCTTCCAGGCCCGGGGAGGAGTTGACCTCCATGACCAGCGGGCCGTTCTCCCCCTCGAGCATGTCCACGCCGGCCACGCGCAGGCCCATGATGCGGGCGGCCCGCACGGCCGTCTCCTCGAACTCCGGGGACAGGTCCACCTTCTCCACGGTGCCGCCGCGGTGCACGTTGGAGCGGAACTCGTCGCCCTGGGCGGAGCGGCGCATGGCGGCCACCACACGGTCCCCCACCACGAGGGCGCGGACGTCCTTGCCCTTGGACTCCTCGATGAACCGCTGGATGAGGACCTGTTGATTGGTGCCGTGCAGGGTCTCGATGATCGCCTCGGCCACCTTCTTGGTGGGCGCCAGGATCACGCCGATGCCCTGCGTGCCCTCGAGCAGCTTGATGACCACGGGCGCCCGCCGACCATGTCGATCGCCTTGGACACCTCGCCGCGGTTGCGGACGAACACGGTGGCGGGCATGTCGATCTCGTGGCGGGACATGATCTGCGTGGCGCGCAGCTTGTCCCGGGAGTTCATGATGCCGGCGGCCGTGTTGGGGGTGTACACGTCCATCTGCTCGAACTGGCGGACCACCGCGGTGCCGAAGTAGGTCACGGAGTTGCCGATGCGCGGCAGGATCGCGTCATACGTGGACAGCGGCTTGCCGCGGAACAGCAGGTCCGGCTCCTCCGTGGACAGGTCGATGCCGAACCGGAGCGTGTCCAGGACCTTCACCTGGTGACCGCGCTCGAGGGCCGCGGACTTCAGGCGCTGCGTGGAGTACGCGCGGAGCGATCGGGACAGAATGGCGAGCTTCACCGGGCATCTCCTGACAAGATAGGGGCGTGTCAGAGTCTAAGCAGGTCACCCCGGAGACGGCAGTCGAGTCCGTCACGGTCGGATGGCGCGAATGGGTCTCCCTTCCGGAGGCCGGCGTCCCCTGGCTGAAGGCCAAGATCGACACCGGTGCCCGCACCTGTGCCCTCCACGCCTTCGACGTGCAGCAGTTCCGCCGCGACGACCACCCGTGGGTGCGCTTCGAGGTGCACCCCTGGCAGACGTCCGCGAAGGACGCCGTCACCGTGGAGCTGCCCGTGGTGGACGAACGCACCGTCCGCTCCTCCAACGGCCGCGCCGAGGTCCGCCAGGTGGTGATGGTGCCGCTCACCGTGGCCGGCCGCACCCTGGACGCCGAGGTCACCCTCACGGACCGGGACGAGATGGGCTTCCGCATGCTCATCGGCCGAGAGGTCCTCTCCCGCGGCTTCCTGGTGGACTGCGCCCGCTCCTACGCCGGCGGCATCCCGCCGCGCGCCATCCGCCGCCGCAACTGGGGCAAGCGGTGACCGCGGACCAGAACCAGCGTCAGCCCAAGGTCGCCGAGCCGGGGGTCACCGCGTCCACGTCCGTCCCGGGCGAGGACGTGCCCGCCCGTTCAGGCCCGACGACGGCCGCCGCACCGTCCGCACGCACGGCGCCGGGCCGTCGTCGTCCCCGTCCGTCCTTCGCCTTCGGCTCCGTGAAGGTGCGCGCCGGGCACCGGCGCGAGGTGTCCCTGCCGATCTCCCGCACCATCACCGGCGCGGACATCACCCTGCCGGTGCACGTGTTGCACGGCCGCGAGGACGGGCCCACCGTGTGGGTGTCCGCCGCGATCCACGGCGACGAGGTGGTGGGGATCGAGGTCATCCGCCGCGTGCTGTCCCAGCTGAACCCCAAGCAGATGCGCGGCACCCTGATCGCGGTGCCGATCGTCAACGTGCTCGGCGTGCTCGCCGGGGACCGGTACCTGCCGGACCGCCGGGACCTGAACCGGTCCTTCCCCGGCTCGGCGCGCGGCTCGCTGGCCTCGCGGATCGCGCACCTGATGATGACCGAGGTGATCAGCCGCTGCGAGGTGGGCATCGACCTGCACACCGGCGCCGACCGCCGCTCCAACCTCCCGCAGATCCGCTGCGACCTGGAGGACGCCCGCACCCGTGAGCTGGCCGAGGCCTTCGACGCCCCGGTGATGTACCACGCCCGCCTGCGGGACGGCTCCCTGCGCGCCGCCGCCCGCGAGGCCGGTGCTCGGGTCCTGCTCTACGAGGCCGGCGAGGGCTGGCGCTTCGACGAGTACGCGATCGCCCCCGGGGTGGAGGGCGTGCTCCGCGTGCTCGCCGCGATGGACATGGTGGACCTCGCCCCGCTCGGCGTGGAGCCCGCCACGCAGCGCGGGGACGAGTACGACGCCGACGTCCCCGCCGTGGTGGACGCCATGGGGGACGAGTCCGAGCCCGTGGCCCCGGACCTGCCCGAACGGCACGTGGTGTGGCGCTCCGGCTGGGTCCGCGCCCGCAAGGACGGCATCCTGCATTCCGAGGTGGTGCTCGGCCAGCTCGTGGAGGACGGCGAGCGCATCGGCACCCTCTACGACTCGTTCGGCCGCACCGTGTCCGCGGTGAAGGCGGACCGCACCGGCGTGGTCATCGGCCGTGCCGAGGCGCCCCTGGTGAACCGCGGCGACGCGCTCGTGCACATCGGCGAGACGGGGCCGAAGCCGGACTGAGCCGGGTCATCATCTACCCACGATCACTCCGACTGAAGGAACCGCCACACGGGCCGGTTGTTTAATTTGAAACGGGAGTGACCCCGGCGTAGCCAGAGCACCGTGCACACCAGGCCGACGGCCCAGCGCGCCGGACACCACGCCCGTGCCGCCGAGCAGCGCCGGGGTCGCCGCCGGAATTGCCCGGTGAGGTGGGGCCGCCGCCCACACCCGGCTGGGTCGGGGCAGGA
>NZ_JBNFOB010000034.1:0-13157 GCF_057364565.1 Micrococcus sp. LASM2_SD2
CGGCGATGGCCAGGCCCGGGGCGCCGCGACCGAGCGGGTGGCGGGTGCCGGGCCGCTGGGTGACGAGGTTGCCGCGCGGCGGCTCCACGGTGACCAGGGTGGTGCAGTCCTGCCCGTCCCACACGGCCACGAAGGCGCTCATGCCCAGGTCCGCGGAGATCGCGGACAGCTCCGGCAGGGCTGCGGCCTGCAGGTCCTGCTCCACCCGGCGGGCCAGCACGGCCAGGCCGGGGGCGCCGTGGACGCGTCCGGCGGCGTCTCGGCGGACGAGGCCGTGGTCCTCGAGCGTGCGCAGGATCCGGTAGACGATCGAGCGGTGCACGCCGAGCTCGGCGGCGATCTCGGCGATGCTCGGCGGCCGGTGGGCGTCCGTGACGATCTCCAGCACCCGGATGCCGCGGTCGAGCGTCTGGGAGGAGGCGGACGAGGAGGCGCCGCGCGCGCCGGGGGCGGGTGCCGTCGTCGTGGTGCTGCGGGGTGCCATGGGCGGCTCCTCCTCCTCGAAACCCTTGTGAAGTGGCTCACGCCTGGCGTACAGTCTCGCACAGAACGTTCTCTATGAGAACAGCGTGTTCTCTATGCGAACACAAGGCAGCGAACGCCACCGAGGTGCCCCGACTCCCCGCGGCCCGCGCGAAAGGACCACGGATGCTCTTCCACCACCACGGCTACGTCTCCACCAACCCCCGCCAGTACGCCGCCGCCGGCGTCGGCCTGGACCGTCCGGCGGAGCTTCCGGACGAGATGGACGTCCTGATCGTGGGCGCCGGCCCGGCAGGCATGATCACCGCCGCGCAGCTGGCGATGTTCCCGGACGTCACCACCCGCATCGTGGACCGCCGCCCGCACCGCCTGGAGATCGGCCAGGCGGACGGCATCCAGGCCCGCTCCGTGGAGACCTTCCAGGCCTTCGGCTTCGCCAACGAGATCATCGACGAGGCCTTCGACCTCACCTACATGGCCTTCTGGAACCCGGACCCGGAGAACCCGGAGAACATCGTGCGCACCTCCCTCGCGGAGGACGACGCCGAGGGCGTGTCCGAGTTCCCGCACCTGATCGTGAACCAGGCCCGCATCCTGGACTACTACGCCGAGTACATGAGGAACGCCCCCACCCGCATGGAGCCGGACTTCGGCTGGTCCTTCGAATCCCTGGACGACTCCGGCGAGGGCGAGTACCCCGTGACCGTGACCCTGCGCCGCACCGGCGACGCCGAGGGCAACGAGGTCGCCGACGGCGAGACCCGGCAGGTCCGCTGCAAGTACGTGGTCGGCGCGGACGGCGCCCGCTCCGGCGTGCGCAAGGCGATCGGCCACTCCTTGTCCGGCGACGCCGCCAACCACGCCTGGGGCGTGATGGACACCTTGGCCGTCACCGACTTCCCGGACATCCGCACCAAGTGCGCCATCCACTCCAAGAACGGCTCGATCCTGCTGATCCCCCGTGAGGGCGGCCACCTGTTCCGCCTGTACGTGGACCTCGGCGTGGTGCCGGAGGGGGACAACGGCGGGATCCGCAAGACCCCGCTCGAGGAGGTCATCAAGCGCGCCCAGGCGATCCTGCACCCCTACACCCTCGAGGTGAAGGACGTGGCCTGGAGCTCCATCTACGAGGTCGGCCACCGCCTGACCTCCGGCTTCGACAACCGCGAGCGCGTGGGCGAGCCCACCGTGTTCCTGCTCGGCGACGCCTGCCACACCCACTCGGCGAAGGCCGGCCAGGGCATGAACGTGTCCATGCAGGACGGCTGGAACCTGGCCTGGAAGCTCGGCCAGGTGCTCTCCGGCCAGGCCCCGCGCGAGCTGGTGGCCACCTACTCGGAGGAGCGCAAGGACATCGCCAAGAACCTGATCGACTTCGACAAGGAGTGGTCCACGCTCATGGCGAAGCCGATCGACGAGCTCGGCGATCCGAACGAGGTGGCGGAGTTCTACACCAAGACCGCCGAGTTCCCGGCCGGCTTCATGACCGAGTACAAGCCGTCCATGCTGGCCTGGGAGGGCAACCAGGAGCTGGCCACCGGCTACCCGATCGGCAAGCGCTTCCGCTCCGAGCTGGTGGAGCGCTCCTGCGACACCAACACCAAGCACCTGGGCCACCTGCACAAGGCCGACGGCCGCTGGCGCGTGTACGTCTTCGCCGACGCCGCCGCCCCGACCGCCGTGGACTCGAAGGTCGCCGCCTGGGCGAAGGCGATCGAACAGGACCCGAACTCCTTCCGCAACCGCTGCACCCCGGCCGACGCCCCGCAGGACACCGTGTTCGACATCAAGGTGGTCTACCAGCAGAAGCAGGCCGAGTTCGCGCACCCGGACGTGCCGGCCCTGTTCAAGCCGACCTCCGGCTCCCTGGGCCTGTACGACCTGAACAACATCTTCGCCACCTGCCTGCCCTCGCACGGCCCGGACATCTTCGACGTCCGCGGCATCTCCCGCGACGGCGCGGTGGTGATCGTCCGCCCGGACCACTACGTCTCGGCGATCCTGCCGCTGGACGCCCCGCAGAAGGCCAACGAGTTCTTCGAGGGGGTCCTGCTGGACCGCGCCTGACCGGTCCGCGCCTGACCCGCTCGGGCGCAGCTCTGCCGGGACCTCCCCGACGGCGGCGCCGTCACCTCGGCAAGGTGGCGCGCCGCCGTCTGTCCTCGCCGCGCGGACGGCACCGGGGTGGGACGGCGTGCCGACCGGCCAGGCCACTCACCCCGTGTTCATCCGCGCCTGGGACAGTGGTGGCATGATCCGCTTCCTCCTGAACCTGCTGGTGAACGCCGTGGCGCTGTGGGCGGCCGTCTGGCTGCTGGACGGCATGGACGTCACCGCCACCCTCCGCCCGTTCGACGACCCCACCGCGAACACCGTCCTCGCCTACGCCGTGCTGGGCCTGCTCTTCGGTGCGGTGAACGCGGTGATCCGGCCGATCGTGGCGTTCCTGTCCCTGCCGCTGACCTGCCTGACCCTGGGGCTGTTCACCGTGATCGTCAATGCCGCGATGCTGGCCGTGACCTCCTGGCTGTCCTCCTTCCTGCCCGCGCAGCTGCACATCGACCGGTTCTTCTTCACCGCCGTGTTCGCCGCCGTGATCGTGTCCGTGGTGTCCCTGCTGATGTCCATGCTCACCAACCGGATCGCACCGGCGAGGGACCGGCAGGTGCGGCGCTGACGCCTGAGGGCAGGACTCACCTGTCGTAGGGCCACTGCTGGGGCCGGTGGCGTCGTTCCTGTTGCATGAGCTGCGGTTCTCTGCGTCCCAGAGCGACCGTCTTCTGCGCGACGACTCGCCCCTGGGTCATCCGCCCCAGGGTGGCCACCGTGCCCGCCGCCGCACCCCAGGCCTCCGGTCCACGCGCCTCCTGCGCCTCCACCAGGTCGCGGTACGAGCTCAGGTGATGGTGCTGCATCAGGCGCTCCGGCACATCCCCGAGGTGTGCAGGCAACTCCTGGGCGGCCTCGTACCCGTCCTGAACGGCGGCGAGGTCCCGGTCCGCGCGAAGTCGCCCGAGATGCTCCACGTACTGCTGGAACTCCTCCGTGGTGACGGTCGGCGTGGAGGACAGCGTCACGGTCACCCGGTCCACGGTGGCCGGGTTGGGACCGCCGTCCGCCGCCGCGGTCAGGTCGTGCTCGTCCTCCAGGTGCAGCACGGGTGTGCCCTCGGGCGTCCACAGGTTCGCCGCAGGTGCACCGTAGGTGTAGGCGCCGGCCATCTCGTACCGTTCCGCCAGGCTCTCGTGGGACAGCAGGTTCACCGCATGCAGCCCGCCCTGTGAGTGGCCGGCGGGCACAATGCGGGCGCCGTCGGGCACGCCTGCCTCCGCAAGGGCCTGGGCCACCGCCTCCCCCGTGCGCTCCGACCGCCGGCCCACGGCGTCCGCGATCCCCCACACGTCGATGAAGTTCATGTATTCCAGGCCGTCCGCCCCCACCCGGTGCCTCTCCTCCAACGGCACGCTGGCCTGCGTCCCCGGAATCGCCACGATGTACGTGTCCCGGCCGTCCGCGGCCCGGACCTGCGTGACGGCGATCCGTCCCGGACCCGCGCCGGAGGCCTGGTCCTGCAACGCCATGAGATCGCCGACACCGCCGTCGAGCCGACTCGGTCCGCCCGAGACCTGTTCGACCTCTCCCACGACGTCGACGGGCTGATCCATCGCAACGACTGTCAGGGCTTCTGCCAGGGTTCCTGTCGCATTCTCCCAGTTCACGACCTCGTCATAGGCGTCGCCCACCGGGCCGTCCATGACCCAGCCCGCCAGTGCGGCGGCCGGGTCCGCCAGCGGCTGCTTCGCACCGAGGGTGCGCCCCTTGGCGGCCAGCTTGCTCGCACGTGATCTTCCGTCCTTCCCCTCCGGATCCGCAGACTTCGCGCGCGCGCAGAGGCCTTGGCGTCGAAGAGCTCCCGGTGACGGGCGATGCCGGGCAGCTTCATCGCCCCGCCGAAGAGGCCGGCCGTGACCGCCGTGGCCAAGCCGGACTCGGCGATCGAGTTCAACGAGTTGCGCACGAGCCACTCCGCCTCGTCCACGCTGAAGCCGTCCTGGCCCTCCGCCCAGACATGGTCGAGAGCCTCCCCCGCCGCATACTGGGCGCGCTCCACCGCGTGCCGGGCGCCCCGTTCGGCCGCCCGGTAGCGGTCCACGGACATCCGCACCGAGGTGGCCGTGGTCCGGGCGATCTCCTGCACCTTCACGGCGTTGACCTCCAGCTCCCGCAGGCGCCCTGCCGCGGCCGTGACCGCCGGCGCGACCTCGGCGTGGGCCGGCAGCTCCTCGGCCCACCCGCGCAGCGGAAGCCGGAGGGACTCCAGGGCCGGTTCGAGCCGCTCCAACCCCACGCAGGCGTGCTCCAGGTCGTCCAGGTCCGCCATGACGGACGTCGGCCCGCCGGCGACCCGCGCGATCCCCGTGTCCTGTCCGCCGCTCATCCGCAGCCCACCGCCTTCCCCGCCTGGTCCAGCAGCTCCTGCTCGCGGATCGCCTCCGCCTGGACGGCACGGGCCTGTGCCACGGCGGCGGCCAGGGACGTCTCGGCCTCGTCCAGCAGGTCCAGCGTCCTGTTCCCACGGGCCTTCATGTCCGCCACCTGCCGCAGGTAGCCCCGCGCCGCGTCTGAGACCCACCGCACGTCCTCGGCCCAGGACAGGTGCCGCAACCGGTCCTCCCAGTCCTGGCGCTGCCCCCTGAGCCGCCCGAGCAGCCACTCGAGGTGTTCGACCGCGGAGTCCGCGGCCCGGCGCCGCCCGCTCACCCCGGAGCTCTCCCCCGCCAGCCAGCCGAGCACCCCGGTCTGGCCTGCCGCGCACGTCATCGCATTCGTCACCATGCCCCCGAAGCTAGGCGAGCGGCGCACCCGGGTGCGCGGCCGTCGTCGGGATCTGTGGACAGCGGCCGGGGACCGGGTGCCTGTGGAGGACGGGACGGACCGGAAAGGGCCCCGGCAGGACGCCGGAACTGGCGGCACCGGACGTATTGACCACGCCCCTGGGACGCCCTATCCTGAACGAACGGTCAGTAATTGTCCGCGCCCGATTCCGCGCAGGCGACGCCGACCGACGCCGCCCGCGAGAACACGCCGCAAGCAATGAGGTGACACCCATGGCAGAGAACACCACCACTCTGGCCGCCGTCGCGTCCGAGGAGGACGCCGCCGGTCAGGAGAACTTCGATCGTCTGATCGCCGAGGACTCCCGCATCGAGCCCCGCGACTGGATGCCCGCCGCCTACCGCAAGTCCCTGACCCGCCAGGTCTCCCAGCACGCGCACTCCGAGATCATCGGCATGCAGCCGGAGGCCAACTGGATCACCCGCGCCCCCTCCCTGAAGCGCAAGGCGATCCTCATGGCCAAGGTCCAGGACGAGGCCGGCCACGGCCTGTACCTGTACTCCGCCGCCGAGACCCTCGGCACCCCGCGCGACGTGCTGAACGACCAGCTGCTCCAGGGCAAGGCGAAGTACTCCTCGATCTTCAACTACCCGGCCCGCACCTGGGCGGACATGGGCGCCATCGGCTGGCTCGTGGACGGTGCCGCCATCTGCAACCAGGTGCCGCTCTGCCGCGCCTCCTACGGCCCGTACGGCCGCGCGATGGTCCGCATCTGCAAGGAGGAGTCCTTCCACCAGCGCCAGGGCTGGGAGATCCTCTACTCCCTGTCCCACGGCACCCCGGAGCAGAAGCAGATGGCCCAGGACGCCGTGAACCGCTTCTACGGCCCGGCCCTGCAGATGTTCGGCCCGCCGGACGACGACTCCCCGAACTCCAAGCAGTCGATGGAGTGGAAGGTCAAGCGCTTCTCCAACGACGAGCTGCGCCAGCGCTTCGTGGACATGATCGTCCCGCAGGTCGAGGCCCTCGGCCTGACCCTGCCGGACCCGGACCTGAAGTGGAACGAGGAGCGCGGCCACTACGACTTCGGCGAGCTCGACTGGGACGAGTTCATGTCCGTCATCAAGGGTGGCGGCCCCATGAACGTCCAGCGCATGGCCCGCCGCGTCCAGGCGCACGAGGACGGCGCCTGGGTCCGCGAGGCCGCCGCCGCCTACGCCCGCCGCCAGGCCGAGCAGAACGCGCCGGCCGACACCCAGCTGATCGGAGCCTGATCCATGACCGAGAACACTTCCGCCTCGAACGCCTGGCCGCTCTGGGAGGTCTTCGTCCGCGCCTCGCGCGGCCTGTCCCACGTGCACGCCGGCTCGCTGCACGCCCCGGACGCCACCATGGCCCTGCGCAACGCGCGTGACCTGTACACCCGCCGCAACGAGGGCACCTCCGTGTGGGTGGTCCCGGCCGAGGCCATCGCGGCCTCCGACCCGGACTCCAAGGGCGGCTTCTTCGAGTCCGCCCAGGGCAAGTCCTACCGCCACGCCACCTACTACCAGCAGTCCGAGGGGGTGCCGCACCTGTGAGCTTCGCGACCAACGACTCGGCCACCAAGCAGTCCGCCGGTGTGGCCATCACCGCCGAGGAGATTGCCGAGTCCGGCGCCAAGGCCTCGGAGGCCGTGGCGAACTACGCGCTGCAGCTCGGCGACGACTCGCTCATGCTCGGCCAGCGTCTGTCCTGGTGGATCTCCCGCGCCCCGGAGCTCGAGGAGGACATCGCCCTCGGCAACATCGCGCTGGACCTCGTGGGCCACGCCCGCTTCCTCCTGACCTACGCGGGCACCGCGTGGGGCAAGACCGAGGACCAGCTCGCCTATCTGCGCGACGAGGAGGACTTCCGGTCCGCCCGCCTCGTGGAGGCCGAGAACGGCGACTTCGCCAAGACGATCGCGCGCCAGCTGTACTTCTCCTTCTACGCCTACGAGCTGTACACCCGCCTCGTGGACTCGACGGACGAGACCCTCGCTGCCATCGCGAACAAGGCGCTCAAGGAGGTCCTGTACCACCAGGACCACGCCGCCGAGTGGCTGAACCGCCTCGGCCTGGGCACCGAGGAGTCCGCCCGCCGCATGCAGGCCGGCCTGGACGAGCTGTGGCCGTACATCGGCGAGCTGTTCTACGACGACGAGAACACCGCCGAGCTCGCCGGCCAGGGCATCGCCGTCCTGCCGTCCTCCCTGAAGGAGCCGACCATGGAGCGCATCGAGCGCGCCATCACCGAGGCCGGCCTCCAGGTCCCCACGGCCCCGACCGCCCGCGGCCTGGACCGCTCCGGTGCCACCTCGGAGTGGCGCGGCTACATCCTGGCAGAGATGCAGGTGCTCGCGCGTCGGTACCCGGAGGCCCAGTGGTGAAAGCCGCCGAGCTCCGTCCCGCCGACCCCGCCGACGCGAAGGTCTGGGACGCCGCCGCCACCGTGCACGACCCGGAGATCCCCGTGCTGTCCATCGCTGACCTGGGGATCCTCCGGGAGGCACGGGCGGAGGACGGTCGCGCCGTCGTCGTGATCACCCCGACCTACTCCGGCTGCCCCGCCATGGAGACCATCACCACGGACGTCAAGCAGGCCCTGTCTCGAGCCGGCCACGACGACGCGGAGGTCCGCCTGGTGCTCCAGCCCGCGTGGACCACGGACTGGATGACCGACGAGGGCAAGGCCAAGCTCAGCGAGTACGGGATCGCCCCGCCCGCCGCCCGGACCACCGACGGTCCGGTGCGCCTCGGCCTGGCCGTCAAGTGCCCTCGCTGCCACTCGCTCGACACGCGCGAGATCACCCGCTTCGGGTCCACCTCCTGCAAGGCGCTCTACACCTGCAACGAGTGCCTCGAACCCTTCGACTACTTCAAGGTGCACTGATGACCGAGACCACCGACGCCCCCACCGGCCGCAAGCGCCGTGCCGCGTTCAACACCCTCGAGGTGACCGAGCTGCGCAAGCTCACCTCGGACTCCGTGGAGGTCACCTTCACGGTCCCCGAGGAGCTCGCCGACGACTACGACTACGTCCCCGGCCAGTACGTCGCGCTCCGCAAGGAGATCGACGGCTCCGAGATCCGCCGCTCCTACTCGATCTGCGCCGTGCCCCGCCGCGGCGAGGTCCGCGTGGCCATCAAGAAGGACCTCGGCGGCAAGTTCTCCACCTGGGCCAACGAGGCCCTCGAGGTCGGCGAGAAGATCGACGTGATGAACCCGCAGGGCGCCTTCACGTCCCGCACCCACATCACCTCGATGAACAACGCCGAGGAGCTCGCCGCGGAGAAGGTGGCGGAGAACAGGAACACCCACCTGGTGGCCTTCGCGGCCGGCTCCGGCATCACCCCGATCATGTCGATCGCCAAGGCCGTGCTGTCCGCTTCGGACTCCGCCCGCTTCGACCTGGTGTTCGCCAACCGCTCCGCCATGGACGTCATGTTCGCCGAGGAGATCGGCGACCTGAAGGACAAGTACCCGGCCCGCTTCACCGTGAGCCACGTGCTGTCCCGCGAGCAGCGCGTCTCCCCGCTGCTCTCCGGCCGCATCGACGCCGAGAAGCTCGAGACCATCCTGGACCGCGTCATCGACGTGGACGGCACGGACGAGTGGTTCCTCTGCGGCCCGTTCGAGCTGGTGCAGCTGGTCCGCGACTCGCTCGCCAAGCGCGGCGTGGCCGAGGACAAGGTCCGCTTCGAGCTGTTCACCACCGGCCGCCCGGAGAACCCGGAGGGCCAGTCCGGCCGCGTGGTCGAGGCTGACCCGTCCGGTGACAACTTCACCATCGAGTTCAACCTGGACGGCCTGTCCGGCAAGGTCGAGTCGCCGAAGTCCTCGCACGAGACGCTGCTCAACGCCGCCCTGCGCGTGCGTGCCGACGTCCCGTTCGCCTGTGCCGGCGGCGTGTGCGGCACCTGCCGCGCCAAGGTCACCGACGGCACCTACGAGATGGACGAAAACTACGCGCTGGAGAAGGACGAGGTGGAGAACGGCTACGTGCTCACCTGCCAGACCCGCCCGACCTCGGACTCCATCACGGTCGACTACGACGCCTGATCCGCAAGCGCACCGCCCGCGTCCGGCACCCCGGCCGCGGGCGGTCGCGCATCCGCCCCTCCCCCGCCCTCCTGACCGACACGAAGGAGCAGTCATGATCGAGCTGACCATCGCCGACGGCGTCGCCGAAGTCGTCCTGAACGCCCCGCAGAAGATGAACTCCCTGGACGAGGCCTCCCTCGCAGAGCTCGGCCAGGCCTACGCGGACGTGGCCGCCGCGGCCGAGCGCGGCGAGGTCCGCGCCCCTGCTGTTGCGCGGCGAGGGCCGCGGCTTCTGCGCCGGCCGGGACATCTCGAACGTCACCCCGGCCGACGACGACGCCACCGCGTACCTGCAGGACAAGGTCACCCCGGTGCTGCGCGCCATGGCCGAGCTCCCCGTGCCGACCTTCGCCGCCGTGCAGGGCGCCTGCCTGGGTGTGGGCCTGGGCCTGGCGATCGCCACGGACGTGGTCTACGTGGCCGAGAACGCCAAGATCGGCTCCCCGTTCGCCAACCTCGGCGCCACCCTGGACTCCGGCGGCCACTGGCTGTTCACCGAGCGCCTGGGCGCCCACCGCACCCTGGACCTGATCTACACCGCGGAGCTGATCTCCGGTGCCGAGGCGGTCCAGGCCGGCCTGTTCTCCCGCTCCGTGCCCGCGGACGAGCTGCTCGAGTTCACCCGCGCCAAGGTCGCCCAGGTCGCCTCCGGCGCCACCCTGGCGTTCACGGCCTCCAAGGAGCTCGTCGCCCAGATCCGCGACCACCGCGTGGGCCTCTGGGAGTCCCTGGACGCGGAGAACGTCGCCCAGGGCGACCTCTGCGGCACCGCCGACTACTCCGAGGGCTTCAAGGCCTTCCAACAGAAGCGGAAGCCGGAGTTCACCGGCCGCGGCTGACCCGCGCCTCCGGCAGCCCGCCTCCCGACGACGGCGCCGTCACCTGTCGACGGTGACGGCGCCGTCGTCGTCCCCTCACTGAGCGACAGCTGAAGGTGACCTGTCTCACGATTCGGATGGATCCACGACTTCTACGTGACGCGGCTCACGACTCTCCGATAGAGTGGCGCCACCGAGTTCCCGACCGAACGGTCGGTTCCCCTCAGAGCACTCGGAGGCCTCGCCGCCACGGCGGGTCGGACACTCAACGTCCTCGCACCGTCTTCCTTCCTGGAGTCCACATGAGCACCACCTACACCGACGCACACGGACCCGTCACGCCGGAGCGCCGCCGTGAGGAGCGCAAGGTCCTCGCCGGCACGCTCGTCGGCACCACCATCGAGTGGTACGACTTCTTCATCTACGCCCAGGCCGCCGGCCTCGTGCTCGGCACGCTGTTCTTCGCCCCCATGGGCGAGGCCGGCCAGCAGATCGCCTCCTGGGCCTCCCTCGGCATCTCCTTCCTGGTCCGCCCGCTCGGCGCGATCGTCGCCGGCCACGTGGGAGACAAGTTCGGCCGCAAGGTCGTCCTCGTGTTCACCCTGATCGGCATGGGCGCGGCCACCGTCCTCATCGGCCTGCTGCCGACCTACGCACAGATCGGCGTTTGGGCCCCGATCCTGCTGATCCTCTTCCGCCTGCTGCAGGGCTTCTCCGCCGGCGGCGAGTGGGGCGGCGCGGCCCTGATGTCCGTGGAGCACGCCCCGCGCGGCAAGCGCGGCCTCTTCGGCGCCTACCCGCAGATCGGCGTTCCGCTGGGCATGATCCTGGCGACCATCATGATCTTCGGCATCTCCACCTTCATGGACGACGAGACGTTCATGTCCTGGGGCTGGCGCATCCCGTTCCTCTTCTCCTTCATCCTGATCATCGTGGGCCACTTCATCCGCAAGGCCTGCGAGGAGTCCCCGGTGTTCAAGGAGATGCAGCAGCTGAAGAAGAAGGAGTCGGCCCCGCTCGGCGACCTGTTCCGCGGCCACTCCAAGTGGGTCGTCCTGGCCGCCCTGATCTTCGCCGCCAACAACGCGGCCGGCTACCTCGTCATCGCCTACTTCAACGGCTACGGCGTCAGCGCCCTGGGCATGGAGCGCACCGAGACCCTCGCCGCATCCCTGATCGGCGGCTTCGGCTGGCTGGTCTTCACCCTGCTCGGCGGCTGGATCTCGGACAAGATCGGCCGCAAGCTGACCTTCATGATCGGCTACGGCATCGTGATCGTCTGGGCCATCCCCATGTGGTCCCTGCTGAACACCGCCTCGCTGCCGCTGTTCGCCCTGGCGATCTTCATCCTGACCATCGGCCTGGGCCCGTCCTACGGTCCGCAGTCCGCGATGTACGCGGAGATGTTCCCGGCGAAGGTCCGCTTCTCCGGCATCTCCATCGGCTACGCGCTGGGCTCCATCATCGGCGGCGCCTTCGCCCCGATGATCTCCGCGCTCATCCTGCAGCGCACCGGCAACCCGTACCTGATCGGCGTGTACATCGCCGTCCTGGGCCTGATCTCCTTCGCAGCCGTCTGCTTCGTCCCGAAGGGCATCCAGGACCGCAACCTGCACGACCACCGCGACGAGATCGGCGAGGACCCCGTCGCCGAGATCCGCGAGTCCGAGAAGCACCGCTGATCGGCTGCCCCGTCACCGCCCCCGGTGACACCCCGACGACAGCCCCCTCACCTTCGCGACGGTGAGGGGGCCGTCGTCGTCCCCGTGCGTCAGCGGGAGTCCTTCAGGAAGCGCTCGGCGCGGCGGCGCACGTCTCCGTCCTGCCGGGCAAGGTCCTCCACCCGGTCCCGCAGGGCCTCGGCACGGCGGACGATCTCCGGGCGGCGCTGCGATCCGGCCGGCAGCGAGGCCAGCGCCTCCGCCTCACGCCAGGCGGTGACCAGCGCGGACTCGTAGAGCCGCTGCCCGGCCTCCTGCGCGGAGCCGGCCGGACCCGCACCGAGGATCGCCACGGCGGAGATCTCCCGCTCGTCCCGGCCGAGCATGAGCTGCTCGAGCCGACCGCGGCCTGCCGCAGGGCCCGGCCGGTGCGACCGTGGCCCCGAAGCCCCAACGCCGTGCCGGCCAGCGCCTCCAGGATGCCGCCGACGGCCAGCAGCATCGCGGTGCCGCTGGCCGTGAGCACCGCCCACAGCGGGAGGAAGGACAGATCCGCCTCGTAGGTCCGGTTGGACTGGATGCCGCGCGCCACGTCCTCGATCTCGAAGGACACCGCGGCGGCCGTCATGCTCCCGTCCGAGACGCCCCAGAGCGGCGTGGTGGCGCGCTCGAAGCTGTAGGAGCCCAGCCAGGACTTGGTGCCCTCGTAGACGTGGCCGGTGAGCGCCGGCATCACGCCCCCGCGGCCGTCCGACCAGACCATCACGGGGATGATCACGGCGTTCGGCTTCAGCTCCCCCACAGCCTCGTCCGTGAGCTCCGGGAACTCGCCGATGAGCCTCTCGTTGCCCTCCAGCGCACTCTCCAGGGTGACCGTGCGGCTGTACTGGGTGTCCGTGGCCTCCGGGTCCCGGGTCACGTACTCCTCGGCCCGGCGCACCGCCACCGTCACGTCGAAGGACTCCGTCAGCGCCGGGTCCACGCGGCGGCGGATCTCCTCGGCGGTGAGCTCCACGTCCGAGGCCGGGAGCAGCTCCGCCCCGTCCACCGAGACCTCGCGGACCTCCTCGTCCCCCTGCAGGTACCAGTCCGGCTCGGCGGTGGCCTGGGCCGCCAGCGGTGCAGCCGCCGCACCGGCCAGGAGCACGGAGGCGAGGGCGCCGACCAGGCGACGTTCCCCTGCGAAAACGGAAGCGGCCGTCGTCGGGGATCCCGGCGGTGCCGGCGACCGTGGT
>NZ_JBNFOB010000035.1:0-13096 GCF_057364565.1 Micrococcus sp. LASM2_SD2
CCGGGCCGGGAGCTGGTCCCCCTGTGTCCCCCCGGAGGAGGCCGGCTCATGGTGGCGGGGTGGCGTTCGGAGGCGGGGGCGGCGGGCGTCCACGTCCAGGTCTTCGGCCGGCAGCTGGGCGCGGGCGGACTCGGAGTCCGCGGAACGCGGCGCCGTGGGGGCGTTGAGGGAAGAGTCGATCGAGATCGCCAGCAGGACCTCGTGGCCGAACACGGAGGTCAGCGCGTCCGTGAGCGCGCCGGCCACCTGCGGACCCTGCAGGGTCTCGCGGGTGGTCTCGTTCGGGACGGCCAGCAGCAGGGTGTTGCCGATCAGGCCCTGCGGGCTGGCGAGGTAGACGTGTCCCATCTGGCGCGGGGTGACGCGGGAGTCCTCCTCCAGGGCTGACGTGACCTGGGACCAGGACTCGGAGACGGCGGGATCAGACACCAGGGGGTCCTTTCAGTGCACGGGCTGAGCCGGGCTGGAGGGGAAGGGACAGGCACGGCGTCGGGTCCTCTTGGTGCCCGCCGCCGTGCACGTTCTGCTCGAGTCTAGTCGTTGTCCACAGGGTTGTGCACAGAAGGTGGACAACTCGGGGTGGTGCTGTGGACAGACGGAGGCGAGGTGCCGTCGTCGTGCGGATCCGGCCTGTGGGCGGTGTGGATCCGGCGGCGCGGCGGAGTCCCCGGAGCCGGTGGGGGCGCGGGGGAGCCGGCGGGGAGCGGACCACCCCTCCGCTTGACCGGTTCGACGGGGCTGACTAGAGTAGCCGGGTCCCCCGGGACGGCTGTGCCGTGCCCGCCGGGGATTTCATGTCAAAGCCCCGCACCGGACTTCCCTCCTGCATGCAGCGTCGCAGGTCAACGGTCGGCGGCAACACAACACGTGGAGAGATCACAGTGACCAAGCGCACTTTCCAGCCCAACAACCGTCGTCGCGCCCGCAAGCACGGCTTCCGTGCCCGCATGCGCACCCGCGCCGGCCGCGCCATCCTCTCGGCCCGCCGCGGCAAGGGTCGCGCCGAGCTGTCCGCCTGAGCGCGGCGCAGCCGGTCCGGCGAGCGTCGTGCTGCCTCGTGACCGACGGGTCCGGACGGCGGCAGACTTCCAGCACATCCGGCGCACCGGTGCCCGCGCAGGGCGCCGGAGCCTGGTCGTCACCGCGACGGCCGACCCGAACGACACCCGGTCCGCGGGTCCGAGCAGTCCTCGGCACCCGCGGGCCGGGTTCGTCGTGTCCAAAGCGGTCGGCGTCGCAGTGGTCCGCAACCGGGTGAAGCGCCGGCTGCGCGCCATCATGGCCGAGCAGATGCGGCTGCCGCTCCTCCAGGGACGGCCCCTGCTCATCCAGGTGCGCGCTCTGCCGCCCGCCGCGGAGGCGGACTACGCCACGCTCGAGAAGGACCTCGCCGGAGCCCTGCGGCAGGCCGTGCGCAAGTGCACCGCGGACGGTGCCGCATGAGCACGGAGCAGACCATGGGACCCGGGGGGACGAAGACCCTCTCGCCGTACGTGGTGCTCGAGCCGTCTCGCGAGTGGGGGTGGGTGCGGGCGCTCCCGTCCACACTGCTCGGCTGGCTCCTCAAGGCCTACCGGCTGCTGATCTCGCCCCTGTACGGGGACGTCTGCCGCTTCTTCCCGACCTGCTCGGCCTACGGACTCGAGTCGTGACCGTGCACGGCGCGGTGAAGGGGACGTGGCTGACGGCCCGCCGGCTCGCCCGCTGCCACCCCTGGAACGACGGCGGCATCGACCCCGTGCCCCCCGGGCACCGATGCTGGGCGGAAGAGGACCTTCCGCGCATCATCCACCTGAACCACCCTCCCCTCCCACCAGATCCCCCGCAGGAGGACTGACACCATGGGCTTCTTCGAAGCGATCCTTCTCCCGTTCCGCTGGCTGATGTCGTGGATCCTGGGCGCCTTCCACACCGTCCTGGAGCTCGTCGGCATGCCGTCGGACTCGGGCTGGACCTGGGCGCTGTCCATCCTGCTTCTCGTGATCCTGATCCGCACCCTGCTGATCCCGATCTTCGTGAAGCAGATCAAGGCCCAGCGCGCCATGCAGGCCATGCAGCCGGAGCTGCAGAAGCTGCAGGCCAAGTACAAGGGCAAGAAGGACCAGCTCTCCCGCCAGGCCATGGCCATGGAGCAGCAGGCCCTGATGAAGGAGCACAAGGCGAACCCGCTCGCCGCCTGCCTGCCGCTGCTCGTGCAGATGCCGTTCTTCTTCGCCCTCTACCAGGTCCTCATCGGTGCCCGCGGCGCCGCCGAGGCCGGCGAGGGCATGCACGCCCTGTCCGCGGACCAGATCCGCTCCTTCGAGGGCTCCAAGATCTTCGGCGCCAAGATGTCGGACACCTTCCTCGGGTCCGTCGGCGGCGGCAACACCAATGTCAACGTCATCGTCGTCGCGATCGTCCTGATCCTGCTGATGTCCGGCCTCATGTTCTACATGCAGAAGATGCTGATGACGAAGAACATGACCGACGCTCAGCTGTCCGGTCCGATGGCCCAGACGCAGCAGATCATGCTCTACGGCATGCCCCTGATCTTCGGCATCGGCGGCATCAACTTCCCGATCGGCGTCCTGCTCTACTGGACTTACTCGAACATGTGGGCCGTGGGCCAGCAGTGGTGGATCATCCGCAACAACCCGACCCCGGGCTCCCTCGCCGAGCGCGAGCTCAACGAGCGCCGCGCGGCCAAGGGCCTGCCGCCCGTGGGCAAGGCCCTCCAGGAGCAGAAGGCGCGTGAGGAGGCCGAGACGCAGCGTGTGGTGCGCACCGGCCAGCGTCAGCAGCCCCAGCGCAAGAACCGCAGGAAGAAGTGACCATGAGCGAGCAGAACACCCCTGACGTGGAGAACGTCGAACAGGGTCGGGCCCCGGCGCCCGAGCGGACCGACGTCGTCGACGGTGCCGCGGAGCAGCCGGCCGATCAGCAGGCGGAACAGGACGGCGGCCGGGACGGATCCGGTCCGCGTGCCTCCGCCGTCGAGCGCCTCGAGGAGGAGGGCGACGTCGCGGCCGACTACGTCGAGGAGCTGCTGGACATCGCCGACCTGGACGGGGACATCGACATCGAGGTCCGCGACGGGCGCACCTACGTGTCCGTGATCGCGGACGCGGACGACGACGCCCTGCAGGACCTGGTCGGCCGCAACGGCAAGACCCTCGAGTCCCTCCAGGAGCTCGTGCGGCTGGCCGTGCTGGCCTCCACCGGTCACCGTTCCCGGCTCATCCTCGATGTGGCCGGCTACCGCACCCGCCGCGACGCCGAGCTGCGCCGGATCGCCGACGAGGCCGTGGCCGAGGTCAAGGACGGCCGGGGCCCGGTGCACCTGGACCCCATGGGCGCCTACGAGCGCAAGATCGTCCACGACGTGGTGGCCGACGCCGGCCTCGTCTCCGAGTCCGAGGGCGAGGGCGCTCGCCGTCATGTGGTGATCTCCGCCGATGGCTGACCCCCGTCCGGGCACCCCGGAGGCCCAGGTCGGCAAGGAGCCGGCGCCCGAGGCCGTCGCGCAGCCGGCGCCGCCGCTGCCGGCGAGCTCGGCGCCGCGGCGGACGAGGTCTTCGGAGAGGCCCTCCCCCTGGCCGAACGCTACGTGGAGCACCTGTCCTCCACGGGCATCGAATGGGGCCTGATCGGGCCCCGAGAGGTGCCTCGGCTGTGGGAACGCCACGTGCTGAACTGCGCCGTCGTCGCGGACCTGCTGCCCGAGGGCGCCCTCGTGGCGGACGTGGGATCCGGGGCGGGTCTTCCCGGACTGTGCCTGGCGCTGGCGCGGCCGGACTGCCAGTTCCTGCTGATCGAACCGCTCGAGCGACGTGTCGACTGGCTGGACATGGTCGTCGAGGACCTCGGCCTGGAGAACGTCGACGTCATCCGTGGACGGTCGGAGCAGGTCGCCGGGAACCTGGATGTGGACGTGGTCACGGCGCGTGCGGTGTCGGCGCTGAAGTCCCTGCTGCCGCTGACGATGCCCCTGCTCAAGGGCCGCGGAGAGCTGCTGGCGATCAAGGGCCGCAGCGCGGCCGCGGAGATCGCCGCCGCCGCGAAGGCGCTGCGCAAGTACAGTTGTGACGAACCGGAGATCCTCACCGTCGGCGACGATGTGCTCCCCGAACCGACCACTGTGGTGCGCGTGCTGCCACGGCGCGGTCGGCGCTGAGCCGAGCGGCCGTCGTCGGGAGGACCCAGACGAGAAGTCCAGGGCGCGCGCGCCGGGCGAGGATGAACCGCATGGCCCAGGAGAACGAGGAGCGCCCCGGTGCGTTCAAGGCGCTGCGTGAGCGCTGGTCCGGCAAGGGCGGGAAGAAGGGCGCGGCCGGGAACCGGCTGAAGCGCCAGCGCCTCACCCGGCCCGACCGCACCCGCGTGTTCACGACGTCCAACCAGAAGGGCGGCGTCGGCAAGACGACCACTACCGTCAACATCGCCGCGGCGATGGCCCGGGCCGGGATGCGCGTGATGGTGGTCGACATCGACCCGCAGGGCAACGCGTCCACCGCGCTCAACGTCCCCCACTCCTCCGAGGAGGCGTCCGTCTACGACGTGCTCCTGGACGAGATGCAGATCCACGAGGTGGTGCAGGACGCCCCGGACGTGGACAACCTCCAGGTGGTGCCGGCGACCATCGAACTGGCCGGCGCGGAGATCGAGCTCGTGTCCCTGGTGGCACGCGAACAGCGGTTGTCCAAGGCACTGGAGCGCTACTTCGCCTGGAGGGACGAGCAGGGGCAGGAGCGCCTGGACTACGTGTTCATCGACTGCCCGCCGTCGCTCGGGCTGCTGACCGTGAACGCGTTCGTCGCCGCGGAGGAGGTGCTGATCCCGATCCAGGCCGAGTACTACGCACTGGAGGGGCTGTCCCAGCTGCTGAAGAACGTGCAGATGATCCAGAAGCATCTGAATCCGAGGCTGCAGCTGACCACGATTCTGCTCACGATGTTCGACTCGCGCACGAACCTGGCGGTCCAGGTGGCCGAGGAGGTGCGCGAGCACTTCCCGGACGAGCTGCTGCAGACCGCGATCCCGCGCAATGTGCGCATCTCCGAGGCCCCGAGCTACCAGCAGACTGTGTTGACGTACGACCCCTCCTCTGTGGGCGCCGCGGCGTATCGTGAGGCGGCGGCGGAGATCGCCAAGCGGGCGCGCCGAGCCGATCGCCTGATCCCAAGCCCCAGAGGTTGATTTCCTGACGGAGAACAGCCCGGACATCCACTGGATGTCCGGGCTGTTCGCGTTTCACGTGAAACCGCGTGCGTTGCGTGAAGAGCGCCCGTGGCGGGGATGGCCGAAGACCCGCGCGCTAGCAGGGGCCATGCCTCGTGACCGAACTCGACATACGGGGGGCGTGGGACGGCGAGGCGCTGGCTGGACGTGCCAGAGGCAGGGACGGGGTTTGAGGGCAGGCCAGGGTCGGGGCGGGTCCTGAGCTAGGAATCAGGCTCTGAGACGGGGACAGGGACACAGACGGAGGCACAGACGGTGCCCGGGAGAGGCGCGGCGGATCATGGCGCGGAGGCAAGGCCATGACAGCCTGCGCCCGGACATACGGGTGCTGAGCGATCCCTGGTGGGTCCTGGTCCCGTGGCCCGGGCAGGCTGCGCGGGTCGGACGATCCGCCGTGCCGCATCCGCACTCTGCACGTGTGGGAGGTCCGTGTCCTGGGCATGCCCCGGCGGACACGGTCGTGTGGATCCGGCCGGCCGCCAATCTGCATTCACGGTGCCGGGTGGTCCGCTGACGGACGGAGCACGCCGCACGGGATGACGGTCGACGTGGACAAGGAATCGGAGAAGAACGCTGTCGGCTCGCAGGCTGTCACACCCCTTCCCTGCTGCGGGGCACAGCGGGTGGAGCAGAATCTCCCTCGCGGAGGGGTGGAGGTCTCGGGTGGCAGGTGTCGGTATCGCTGAATTCGAGTCAGTGCTTGCTGGGAGCGGACCCGTGATGGCTTGTGGAGAACACGGGTGCGCAGGGGAACGTACTTGTCGGTGGGTTCGGCGATACTCGCGGGGGTCAGTGCAGGAAGTGTCCTGGTGAGGTACGAGAACAACCGAGTCGACTTGGACAACGTCTGATCAGTGACAACTGGTCATGAGAATACATTCTCGCGGGTGCTCGGGACTCGCCTTGTGCATATGTGGAGAACTTCTGTGGATGAAGAGGAGAAGCGGCGGTGGGGGGCGGTGTGAGTGCGATGCCACATGCGTCGTGGAGGGCGTGGAGGTGGGGGTGTGGATCCATAGACCTTGTCGCCTGGAGGCACGTGTCTGATCAGAGGTGCGCCTACGTCCGAGTCGCCCCTGTGTCAGGGTGATGACTGGTGAGCGGTGCGGGCAGAGATTGAGAGTCGCCAGGCCGGGAGCGCTTCACGTGAAACAGGCCAGAGGATGAAGCGCGGGCTCCACCGCCAGGCCGGGAGCCATGGGCAGGGAGGAGGTGAAGCTGGGCTCTCGGGGTCGAGGAAGGAGCGTCCCGGGGCCGGCCTGAGGGTCCGGAAGGACTGAACCACTCCCCTCGGCGAGGATGCTGATCACTCCCACATCGACAGCAGGGGGGCACTGAGGATATTCCTGTGCCCTGGAGAGGGCCGTATTCATCCAGAGAGCCACGGCATCCAGAGGACACCGAGGAGGCCGTGTTTCACGTGGAACCAGGGCTCGAAGGCCGTTCCTTGGCTGTATTGAGCGGTAGTGATTCGAGGCCGAGAGTCACCTTGGGTGATGCACCAGAACCTATCAGGCTATCTCGGTGTCTGATGAATCGCGGTCGGTCCTTCCTTGCCAGACTTGTGCAAAAAATCAACACATAACGTTGATAAAAGAGCGAGGTACGAACAGAAACGCAATGAGGCGACCATAAGGTCATCCATCGCGTGGACCGCATCCGAGCGGTGTCAACCGGTGACAGGTAGGCTTCCGTTTGAGTCAGCTGGTATGCACCTCACAAGATGTTTCACGTGGAACGGGACTCCTTGAGAGTGTGGAATGCCCGATGGTGCTACGTCATGACGAGCAGGTAGGGGTCGCTCTGGTGACCACTCCTCTGAGCCACGTCTCGATCGGTGACGGATGCTCTCCGCGCGCCACTGAAGCTTCGCCGAGCGCACCATGCGTATGACGGACTCGGCGCAAGATGAAACTGATCGCGGCGGAGAGCGTGAGCCGGGGATTGCACGGAGGAGCCATCTGCGTCAGGGCGGCACTGGTAGAGCGGAGAGGACCACAGATGTCACCCCGCTCCTCTCGTCACGCTGCTCCTCTGTGAGCATCTGGGGACGCCGTTTCACGTGAAACGGTCCCCCGGCCCCAAGCTTCCGAGTCGGCGGCGGTTCTCGGTGCGCGCCGGTGCCCGTGACACACGGGAGAGGACGGCTCACCTCGGGATACACAGATGCCTAGAGAGTGATGGTTGACGTAAGCAGATATGACCTGACGACACCGAATGTCAGGCGGGCAGACACAGGTCATAGCTGTCAGGCCGACACAGCATGAATGCGGCACGGACTCGCGTCCTGGGCGCCGTCGACTGCGCCCCTTGTTTCACGTGAACAAGAATGCGTGACGGCGACAGGACGGATGTGGAACGTGTCCTTGGCTGGTCGTGTGGCGGCCGGCGTTGCTTCTACGTGATGTTTGGGTGGACCCAAAACCGTGAGACATGACCAGTCACGCTCAGAAGAATGAAGTAGGTAGGCGAGGCACATGATCGAGCTCTCGCGAAGGACGGCATAGAGCAGCGCTGACACCGACAGTGGTGACGCTAACACGAACGGACACCGCGTTTCACGTGAATCACCGGGATGTGGAGGGCGCAGGTGAGGACGAGGACGTGTAGGTGTCCAGGCTGATGATGCGTGGTTGATCCATCCTTCTGCCTCTGTGTGCGAAGACGCAGGCATGGAGGCAAAACGTTTGGATCAGCAGCGTGACGGACGTGCCTGGGAGTCTGGGCACTCAAGCAGACATGCGTTGGGAAGGCGGGGCACCGAAGGTGCGGACACATCACGCCGCCTGGCTTTCGGCTTCGTATCGTTCACTTGGCTTCGTATCGTTCAAAGGTAGTCCCATGCCCGTCCAGCCTGGTTCTCGCTGACAGGTACAGATGTCGTGTAAGGACTTTCCCGGCCAGTGTATTGAGTTGGTATTGAGATGTGGCTCGTGCCGATACCGGCACCACTACGAGGGCTCTGCCCTGTTGTCTCCAGTGCTCGCTGTGTTCAATTGCCGGCGGACGTTTCAGCTGTCGTGGACGTAGACAAGCACGAAGGGACGGTGAGACTCGGACCCGTAGGAGCAGGGGTTTCACGTGAAACTTGTGACGTCGAACTACGTCGGCTTGGTGGGACCAGGATGACGGTCGAGGCAGCCATGCAGGACGTCGTCACCGGCGTTTCACGTGAAACAGACGTCCGTTCCGTAGCACGACAGTGCGGGACGCATCTAGACTGAGCGGGACCGAGTTCGCTTCAGGAGGACGTGTGAAGAAGACCCGCCGAGGAGGCCTGGGACGAGGCCTCGGTGCCCTGATCCAGAGCACCGCAGACACTGAGGAGACCGCTGCATCTCCGTCGCCGACCATGGAGTCGGTTGCGTCCTCGGAGTCTGCGTCGGCTCCTGCGAAGAGGACCACGACCTCCGCAGCCGCCGCCGCAGCAGAGTCTGGCTCAGAGGCATCGCCCGAGAAGACGCCTTCCGCGTCGACTGCGTCCTCCACGTCCAAGGGCCGAGACACGGGCAGGAAGACCTCATCGTCCGCTCGATCCACGGGTTCTGCGGACACGGCGACGCCGACGGAGAAGAGCGGAACCGGCACTGCGGGGAAGAAGGTCGCCTCGTCTTCGGCCGGCAAAAGTACGGAGAAGTCTGCATCCCGTGCGAAGACGCCCTCGTCCGGGTTCTCCGCCGGTGGCAAGCACGCCCCGAAGTCCACCAGCAAGGCATCGTCGTTGGGCTCGAAGACCACCTCCACGAACCCCACCTCCACCGCCGGAGGTGTGGGGAAGGCCGAGAACGCCGCCGAGGGTGTCGCCGGCGGCAGGGCCGCCTCCGGGCGTCGAGGACGTCCCGTCGATGTCTTCTTCTCGTCGGACCGCAGCTCCGAGGATACGGGTGCTGCGGAGGTCGCAGCCACGTCAGCGGAGGGGAAGCGCGAGACGCGGAGCAGCGAGGTATCAGGAGGTGGTCGCGCGGCACGTGCCTCCTCGGTTCGGCGCGGACGCCCCTCCATGCCGGCAGTCAGCGCTCCCAGCCGTCGGACCGCCGCCGCATCCTCCGGCCCTGAGGCCGAGAACACCGCCCCGTCAGCGCCAGCGGATGCCACCTCGTCTGCGGACAAGGGCTCCTCCGACCAGGCCGCTCGCGGACCGGAGACCGCAACCCAGGCCGAGGAGACAGGAACGGTGTCCACGGACATCGCCGTCCTCCGGGAGCTCACGGTCACGGACATCCACCCGAATCCGCGCCAGCCACGCGAGGTCTTCGACGAGGACCACATGGACGAGCTGGTCACGTCCATCACCGAGGTGGGCATCCTCCAGCCCGTCGTGGTCCGCGAGGTGGAGGGCCCCACTCCGTACGAGCTGATCATGGGCGAACGCCGCTGGCGTGCCACTCAGCTGGCCGGGTTGGAGACCATTCCCGCGATCGTCCGCCAGACCCCGGACGAGGACCTGCTTCGGGACGCTCTGCTCGAGAACCTCCACCGATCCCAGTTGAATCCCCTGGAGGAGGCGGCCGCCTATCAGCAGCTGATGGACGACTTCCAGTGCACGCAGGAGGAGCTCTCGCAGCGCATCGGCCGTTCGCGGCCACAGATCTCCAACACCCTGCGTCTGATGAAGCTTCCGCCGCTGGTGCAGCGCCGCGTCGCGAACAACACCCTCTCCGCCGGCCATGCCCGTGCCCTGTTGGGACTGACGGACCCGGCGGAGATGGAGCGCCTCGCCCAGCGCATCGTGTCCGAGGGGCTCTCGGTGCGGGCCACGGAGGAGGCCGTCGCACTCGCCCAGGGCGTCCGCCAGGCGGCTCCGGCCACGCGCCGTCGGAACGAGCCGACCCGGCATGAGCGCCTGGACTACTTCGCCACCGCGCTCACTTCCCGCCTGGACACCCAGGTCAAGATCACGCTGGGCAAGCGTAAGGGCAAGATCGCCATCGACTTCGCCTCCGTCGAGGACCTCAACCGGATCATGGAGCTGATCAACGGGGTCGACGAGCAGCAGTGAGCCGACCCGGCCGGGTGACGGGCCGTCGTCGGGGGTGACCTTACGGGTTGCCGCACCCCCACGGCCCCCATCGACTGAGAGGACCGTTCGGAAAGACATTAGTGTCATTCCGAACGGTCCTTACGTTTTGTCCGCTGACCAGTTTGTTTCCCTGCACGCATGACGAAGGCCGCCTTCCCAGACAGGGAAGACGGCCTTCGCTGACTCAGGTCTGTCAGGGGATACACCCATGACATCCCATCATGGTGGGATCAGCCGAGCAGCTCGGAGAACTCCTCCACCAGGGCCTGCTTCGGCTTGGCGCCGACGGACTCCTTGACCTTCTGGCCGTCCTTGAACCCCACCACGAGCGGGATCGAGGTGACGCCGAACTGGGCGGCCGTGGCCGGGGAGTCGTCCACGTTGACCTTGGCGACGACGACCTTGCCCTCATGCTCGGCGGCGATCTCGTCCAGGACCGGGCCCAGCATGCGGCACGGACCGCACCACTCGGCCCAGAAGTCCACGAGGACGGGCAGCTCGGAGTCCAGGACCTTCTCCTGGAAGTCGGCGTCGGTGACGTTGATGGTGCTCATGGGTGTCTCCTTACGGATTCGATTCTGTCCTCCACAGGGGGCTCGGCCCCTCGGAGGCGTTCTCAGGCGGGGTTGGCGTCGGACTCGGGGCCGGCGGGAGCTGCCTCGTCTACGTCCAGGACGTCGGCGAGGTAGTGCTCCACGTCCTGCGCGGCCACGCAGCCGGAACCGGCGGCGGTGATGGCCTGGCGGTAGGTGTGGTCGGTGACGTCGCCGGCGGCGAAGACGCCCGGGACGCTCGTGCGGGAGGAGGGGTGCTCGATCCGGATGGTGCCGTGCTCGGTGAGCTCCAGCTGCCCCTGCACCAGGTCAGTGCGCGGATCGTGGCCGATGGCGATGAACAGGCCGGTGGCGGCCAGCTCACGCTGCTCCCCAGACACCGTGTCCTCGAGCAGCAGCGAGGAGAGCTTGTCCTCGCCGCGGATCTCGGCGACCTTCGTGTTCCAGTGGAACTCGATCTTCTCGTTGTCCATGGCGCGCCGGCCCATGATCTTCGAGGCGCGCAGCTCGTCCTTGCGGACCAGCACGTGGACCTTGGAGGCGAACTTGGTGAGGAACAGGGCCTCCTCCATGGCGGAGTCGCCACCGCCGACGACGGCGATCTCCTGGTCGCGGAAGAAGAAGCCGTCACACGTGGCGCACCAGCTGACGCCGTGGCCGGACAGGCGGTCCTCGCCCTCCACGCCGAGCTTCCTGTAGGCGGAGCCGGTGGTGAGGATCACGGCGTGGGCCTCGATCCGGGAGCCGTCGCCGAGGGTGAGGACCTTCGGATTCGACGTCAGGTCGGCCGCGGTGACGTCGTCGAAGACGATCTCGGTGTCGAAGCGGCGGGCCTGGCCCTCCATGGCGGCCATGAGCTCGGGGCCCATGATGCCCTCGGCGAAGCCCGGGTAGTTCTCCACCTCGGTGGTGTTCATCAGCTCGCCGCCGGCGGTGACGGCGCCGGCCACGAGCACGGGCTCCAGGTGGGCCCGCGCGGTGTAGATGGCGGCGGTGTAGCCGGCGGGGCCGGAGCCGATGACGGCGACGTTGCGCACCGTGTCGGTCGAGGGGGTGTCGGTCACGGGTTCCTCCAGGGGTGTCTGTCGGTGCGGGCCGCCCCGCCGGCCGTCCTGCGGCATGCGAGGCTCACGTGTCTGGTCAACGGGTCCGGCGGGCCCGGTATTCCGGGCCGAGGTCGGGGACGACGACGGCCCCCTCCTCGGCCTGGCGGCGTCGGTGGATGGGCGGGTCAGTCGACGGTGATCTCGGAGAGCCGCAGGCCGTAGGCGTACTGGCTGTTGTCCAGGGCCAGCTGCGGCAGCTCGGTGACGGTCACGACGACGTACTTGGCATCGCCCTGCTCGTCCGTGATGTCCACCTCGGCCTTGCCGTCCACGAACGTTCCCTCGCCGCCGCGTCGCAGGTCCGTGAGGCTGTCCTCGCTGGCCACGCCGACGGCGAGCTGGCCGTCGGAGCTGGCCACGGACTCCACGGTCACGGTCGAGATGTCACGGGCCTCCTCCAGCTCCACCACGAAGTTCATGCTCCGGGTGTAGCCGCCGAAGTTGGGGCGCTTGTAGGAGTAGCTCTGCCAGAAGGTCTCCGGGTCTCCGTCGATGATGTTCGGCAGCTGGCCGTCGTGCTGGGACTCCAGCGGCGGGTTGTCCGGCACCTGACGGTAGATGTCCACCAGTGCGGCGGGCTCGGCCGGTGCGGCAGCGTCCTCTGACGGCGAGGCCGAGGCGTCCTCGGAGGGCGAGGCGCCGTCGTCGCTGGGCTCCGTGGATTCGGTGGGGGTTGCGGTGGCCTGGTTGTCGTCCGGCACGGAGTCGCGGTTGCCGTTCAGCAGGAAGAAGCCGGCGATCAGGGCGACGGCGAGCAGCAGGACCAGCAGCAGGGCGACCAGCCAGCCGGCCCCGCCCTTCTTCCGGTCGCGTTCGTCGCGATCAGCACGGTTCCGCGGATCCTGCGGGTCGCCCGGTCCGCCATTGCGGCTGCCGGCAGCACCCGCGGCTGCGGGACCCGGCTGTGGCACCTGCGCCCGCAGCGGCCTTCGATCCGGGGCGGCCCGCCTGATCGGTGCGGTCCGCCCGGTCGGTGTGATGCGGGGTGCGTTCGTCCTGGGTCGCGCGGCGGTCGCCGGCGACGGGCCCGTCGTGGGCGCCGGAGCGGTCCCCCGGGGACCGGTCCCGGCCGGAGTCCTCCGTCTCCCGGCGTCCGTCACTGCGGCCCTCTGCGTCCCGTGCGTTAGCACGCTCCTTCTTGGCGGCTCCGGCTGCGGCTGTTCCTCCGGCCACGGCGGTCGCCCCGGCGCCGGCTG
>NZ_JBNFOB010000036.1:0-13064 GCF_057364565.1 Micrococcus sp. LASM2_SD2
CCCCGGACGCGCACGCTGCCGCCGAGGCGATCGCCGATGCGGCCGCCTGGCTGGACGACGCCGTCCGCGCTGCCGCCGAGACGCTGCAGCCGCTGCTCGAGGCCTCCTGCGTGCAGGATCCGGCGGTGGAGCTGCACGGGGACTGGTCCCCGGACCAGGTCCTCGCCGCCTCCGCAGACGGCGCCCGACTCGTGCGGATCATCGACGTGGACCGGGCCCGCACCGGTCCGGCCGCCGTGGACCTCGGCTGCTGGAACGCCGCGTGCCGGCGGGACGGACTGCCCGCGCTCGCCGACGCCCACGCCGCAGGGCATGCGCGTGCCCATGGTGTGGCGGACCCCGTGACCGTGCTGGTCTGGGAGGCCTACGCCCATCTGACCGCCGCGGTGGACCCGTTGCGCCGCCGCCATGCGGACTGGGCCGAGCAGGTCACTGATCGTGTGGTCCACCTGCGTGCGTGCCTGCGTGAGCTGGAGGCCGCCCGCTCCGGCGGTACCCCGCACCACGACGACGGCTCCCTCGCCGCCGCGACGTCCCTCGCCTCGGGCTCTGGCGTCGCCTCCGCCACGGCGACCGGCGCCGACGAGGAGACCGTGCGTGGCCGCGCCGGGCTTCCGCCGGCCAAGGTCGAGGCCGAGGGGGCTGTCTGGACCGTGGACCGTTGCTGGCCCTCCGGCCAGGACGGCGAGCTGGCCGTGGAGGTCTCTGCCGGGGACGCCCTGCGTGCCGGCCTCTGGAGGGACGGCGCCCTCGAGCTCTCCCCGGCGGAGGCAGATCCGAAGCTGAAGGCACTGGCTCCGCTGCTGGCGGCGGGCGGCACCGTGGTCTCCTGGCGTCCCCGCAAGCGCGCCGTGGTGCGCACCACCGGCGCAGAGGGGGACGTGTTCACCAAGGTCGTCCGGGCCGGCAAGGCCCAGGGCATCCTCGAGGGCATCGAGCGCGCCCGCGCCTTCGAGGCCGGGTTCCGCACCCCGCAGGTGGTGGACTCCACCGAGTCCACCGTGAGCTTCGCCGCCCTGCCCGGACGCAGCCTGCATGACGAGTCCGCGTTCACGGACGCCGAGTGGGCCCGTGCCTGGGCGGACATCGCCGACGCGCTCGCCGCCGCCCGCCGGCCACGTCCTGCCACCGGGGACGGCACCGAGGCTCTGCCCGTCCACGGACCGGAGCAGGAGGTCGCCGTGCTGGCGGAGTGGCTCGAGCGCACCGCCGCCTGGACGGGGGCGCAGCCGCCGTTCGCCCAGGCCGTGCAGACGGCGTGCCGGACCCTGAAGGGACTGCCGGCCGCGGCGACCGTGCCCACCCACCGAGACCTGCATGACAAGCAGCTGCTCTGGGACCCCGGACTCGGTGCGGGTCTGCTGGACGTGGACACCGCCTGCCTCGGCGACCCCGCCCTGGACCTGGGCAACCTGCGCGCCCACGCCCTGTGGCGGGAACGGCAGGGGGTGTGGTCGGCGGCCCGGGCGGACGTCGTGCGCCGCACCGTGGACGAGCTCGCCCTCGCGGAGGGGCTGCCCGCCCCGCGCGTCGGGCTCTACGAGTACGCCACCCTGCTGCGGCTGCGCTGTGTCTACGCGCTGCGGCCCCGCTTCGCGGAGACGCCGGCGCTGGAGACCGAGCTGACGCAGAGGTGAGCCGGCAGGCGGAGGCGGGCGGCCGTCGTCGGGAAGCGGCCCGCGGCGGGAGGCGGCCGGTGATGGAGGGAGTCCGCGGGCGGGCCGGGACGCGCGGACGCCTGTAGGCTTGACCCACCATGGCTGAAACTGACTTCGCCGCAGAGATCTCTGCTCTGCGCCATACCCTGTCCTCCATCGAGCAGGTGTCCGACCTCGACAAGATCAAGGCGGACATCGCGGACCTCGAGCAGCAGGCCGCCGCGCCGGACCTGTGGGACGACCCCGAGGCCGCGCAGAAGGTGACCTCCAAGCTCTCCCACCGCCAGGCCGAGCTCAACCGCATGTCCAAGCTCGCCGGCCGCATCGACGATCTGGAGACGATGGTGGAGCTCGCCGCGGAGGAGGACGAGCCGGACCTGCTGGCCGAGGCCGAGACCGAGAAGGACTCCATCGCCAAGGCGCTCCAGGAGCTCGAGGTCGTCACCCTGCTCTCCGGCGAGTACGACCCGCGCGAGGCGGTGGTCACCATCCGCGCCGGCGCCGGCGGCGTGGACGCCGCGGACTTCGCCGAGATCCTCATGCGCATGTACCTGCGCTGGGCCGAGCAGCGCGGCTGGTCCACCAAGGTGATGGACACCTCCTACGCGGAGGAGGCCGGGCTGAAGTCCGTGACCTTCGAGGTCAACGCCCCCTTCGCCTTCGGCACCCTGTCCGTGGAGGCCGGCACGCACCGCCTGGTGCGCATCAGCCCCTTCGACAACCAGGGCCGCCGCCAGACCTCGTTCGCCGCGGTGGAGGTGGTCCCGCTCATCGAGTCGGACGACACCATCGAGATCCCCGAGTCCGAGCTCAAAGTGGACGTGTTCCGCTCCTCGGGCCCCGGCGGCCAGTCCGTGAACACCACGGACTCCGCGGTCCGCATGACGCACATCCCCACCGGGATCGTGGTGTCCATGCAGAACGAGAAGTCGCAGATCCAGAACCGTGCCGCCGCGCTCCGCGTGCTCCAGTCCCGCCTGCTGCTGCAGCGCAAGGCCGAGGAGGACGCGAAGAAGAAGGAGCTCGCCGGAGACGTCAAGGCGTCCTGGGGAGACCAGATGCGCTCCTACGTGCTGAACCCGTACCAGATGGTCAAGGACCTGCGCACGAACCATGAGGAGGGCAACCCGTCCTCCGTGTTCGACGGGCACATCGACGACTTCATCGACGCCGGCATCCGCTGGCGTGCCGAGCAGGCCAAGGAGGCCGCGGAGGAGGGATGAGCATGATCGGCGCGGCGCAGACCCACCGTGCGGAGGACGGCCTGAAGACCTCCGCCGAGGCGGTCCTGGACTGCCGTGCCGAGGCTCTCTTCGCCGTGCTGGCCGACCCGGCACGGCACCCCGAGATCGACGGCGGCGCCAACGTGGCGACCGCCGTCGATCCGCGTCCGCTCACCGCCGCCGGCCAGCGGTTCCGCATGGACCTGGCCAACGGGTTCCGGGTGGTCTGCCGCGTGCGGCGGTTCGAGCGGGACCGGGTGATCGCCTGGGAGCCGGGGCTCGAGGACGCCCCGCCCAGCGGCCAGGTCTGGACCTGGACCCTCGCACCGGAGGGGGAGGAGACCCGCGCCTGGGTCGCCTATGACGGCACCGGCCTGGCGCCGGAGGACTCACGACGACGGGCCCGCGCCCGGGCTCTGGACCCTCGCCGGCTCGTGGACTCGCTCTCCCGGCTGGAGGCCCTGGCCCGCCCCTGAGGGCTCCGCATGGTGGCCGAACAGGTGACCCAAGTCATAGACTGGGGTGCAGATCCAGTTCATCCCGATTAACTGACAGCGGGGCCGGCCTGCGTGCCCCGCGGAAGTGGAGTCACCATGGCCGAGCAGAACGCCACAGCACCCGCCCCGCAGCCGACCGACGCCGTGATCGTCGGCGGCGCCCGCACCCCGTTCACCCGCCTGCTCGGCCAGCAGGCCGGACTGCAGGCCGTCCAGCTCGGCGCCCACGCCATCAAGCACGCCATGAGCGCTCCAAGGTCCCGGCGGCGGACGTGGACATGGTCTACATGGGCCAGGTCGTCCAGGCCGGGGCCGGCCAGAACCCGGCCCGCCAGGCCGCCCTCGGCGCGGGCATCGCCTGGGACGTGCCGGCCATGACCATCAACAAGGTGTGCCTGTCCGGCCTCACCGCCGTGATCGACGCCGCCCGACTGATCCGCCTCGGCGAGGCGAAGGTCGTGGTGGCCGGCGGCCAGGAGTCCATGACCAACGCCCCGCACCTGCTGGTGGGCGCCCGCAAGGGCTACAAGTACGGCCCCACCACCGTCCTGGACTCCGTGGCCTACGACGGCCTCACCGACGCCCTCTCCAAGGAGGCCATGGGCGAGCTGACCGAGTCCGGCAACGGTGAGCGCGGCCTCGAGCGCACCGCCCAGGACGAGATCGCCGCCGGCTCCCACCAGCGCGCAGCTCAGGCCCAGGAGTCCGGCGTGTTCGACGCCGAGATCGCCCCCATGGAGATCCCGCAGCGCAAGGGCGACCCAGTGGTCGTCTCGAAGGACGAGGGCGTCCGCGCGGACACCACCGCCGAGACCCTCGCGGGCCTGCGCCCGGCCTTCGCCAAGGAGGGCACCATCACCGCCGGCAACGCCTCCCCGCTGTCCGACGGCGCCGCCGCCGTGATCGTCACCTCCCGTGCCTACGCGGAGGAGAAGGGCCTGGACATCCTCGCCACCCTCGGCGCCCCGGGCCAAACCGCCGGCCCGAAGGACTCCCAGCTGCACTCCCAGCCCTCCGACGCCATCATCTCCGCCCTGTCCAAGCAGGGCTGGGAAGCCAAGGACCTGGACTTCATCGAGATCAACGAGGCCTTCGCGGCCGTCTCCCTGCAGTCCCTCAAGGACCTGGACTACCCGGCCGAGAAGTGCAACGTCAACGGCGGCGCCATCGCCCTCGGCCACCCGATCGGGCCTCCGGCGCCCGCCTGGCCCTCACCGCCGCACACGAGCTGAACCGCCGCGGCTCCGGGCGCACCGCGGTCGCCCTCTGCGGCGGCGGCGGCCAGGGCGAGGCCCTCATCCTGTTCCACTGACCGGACACCCCTGCGCGCCCGCCCGCGGCAGGGGGAGCCTGGCAGCACGACGACGTCCACCCGCATTGCGCAGGGCGGGCGGCCGTCGTCGTGACGCATCCCCACCGAGGACTCCAGGAGGTCCGCTGACATGACCGAGAACGCCACCGCCCTCTCCCTGAGCGGCCGCCGCGCCGTGGTCACCGGAGGCGCCTCCGGCATCGGCAAGGCCTGCGCCGAGGCGTTCGCCGCCGCCGGCGCCGAGGTGACGGTCGCGGACGTCTCCGCCGAGGCCGCGGAGAAGGTCGCGGCCGAGATCGGCGGCACGGCCTGGGCCGTGGACCTGTCCGAGACCCGCGCCCTGGACGAGCTGTCCCTGGACACGGACGTCCTGGTCAACTGCGCCGGCATCCAGCGGATCGACCCGATCCAGGACTACGACCCGGACACCTGGCGGCTGATCCACCGGATCATGCTCGAGGCCCCGTTCCTGCTGATCCGGGCCGCGCTGCCCGGCATGTACGAGCGCGGCTTCGGCCGGATCATCAACATCTCCTCGGCGCACGGGCTGATCGCCTCGCCGTTCAAGTCCGCCTACGTGGCCGCCAAGCACGGCCTCGAGGGACTGTCCAAGACGACCGCGCTGGAGGGCGGCCCGCACGGTGTCACCTCGAACTGCGTCAACCCCGGCTTCGTGCGCACCCCGCTGGTGGAGAAGCAGATCCAGGACCAGGCCCGCACCCGCGGCATCGGTGAGGACGAGGTCCTCGAGAAGGTCCTGTTGGCCGACGCCGCGGTGAAGCGCCTCGTGGAGCCGGAGGAGGTCGGCGGCCTCGCGCTGTGGCTGGCCACCGAGCACGCCGCGCTCGTCTCCGGCGCCTCCTACACCATCGACGGCGGCTGGACCGCCCACTGACGCCTGACCCCGACCCCGTGCGGCGGTGTCCGCGGACGCCGCCGCCGACGAACCCGCAAGCCCGGGCCGCACCGGCCCGGAACCCTCAAGGAGGAGGACACATGAGTCTGGACAAGACCGTGGCGACCCCCGCGGAGGCCGTGGCGGACATCCCGTCCGGCGCCTCGCTGGCCGTCGGAGGCTTCGGCCTTTCCGGCAACCCGATCCAGCTGATCGAGGCCCTGCTGGAGCAGGGTGCCGACGAGCTCTCGATCGTCTCGAACAACTGCGGCGTGGACGACTGGGGCCTGGGGATCCTGCTCAACGAGCACCGGATCGCCAAGATGACCAGCTCCTACGTGGGCGAGAACAGGGAGTTCGCGCGCCAGTACCTGCAGGGCGAGCTCGAGGTCGAGCTGGTCCCGCAGGGCACCCTGGCCGAGAAGCTGCGCGCCGGCGGTGCCGGCATCCCCGCCTTCTACACCCGCACCGGCGTGGGCACTCAGATCGCCGAGGGCGGCCTGCCCATGCGCTATGACGCGGACGGCACCGTGGTGAAGGCCTCCGAGGCCAAGCCCACCGACACCTTCGAGCTCGGCGAGGGGTACGTGAGCGTGGACCCGGCGGACCGCGAGGTCTACGCCCTGGAGAAGTCGATCGTCACGGACTTCGCCCTGGTGCACGCCGTGAAGGGCGATCGGCACGGCAACCTCGTCTTCAACAAGGCCGCCCGCCAGTTCGGCCCGCCGGCCGCGATGGCCGGCCGGGTGTGCATCGCGCAGGTCGAGGAGCTCGTGGAGCCCGGCGAGATCGACCCGGATGAGGTGCACCTGCCCGGCGTGTACGTTCACCGGATCGTGGAGGTCGGCAAGGACATCGAGAAGCGCATCGAGAAGCGCACCGTGCGTGCGACCGAGGAGGAGCAGTCCTGATGAGCGAGACCACCAAGCCCACCGGCCTGACCCGAGAGCAGATGGCCGCCCGCGCCGCCCAGGAGCTGCCGGACGGCGCCTACGTCAACCTCGGCATCGGCATGCCGACCCTGATCCCGAACCACATCCCGGAAGGCCGCACCGTGGTGCTGCAGTCCGAGAACGGCATCCTCGGCGTGGGCCCGTACCCCACCGAGGGCGCCGTGGACCCGGACCTGATCAACGCCGGCAAGGAGACCGTCACGGTCAAGCCGGGCGCCTCCTTCTTCGACTCCGCGCTGTCCTTCGGCATGATCCGCGGCGGCAAGATCGACGTCGCCGTGCTCGGCGGCATGGAGGTCTCCGCCGCCGGCGACCTCGCCAACTGGATGGTGCCCGGCAAGATGGTCAAGGGCATGGGCGGCGCGATGGACCTCGTCCACGGCGCCGGCCGCGTGATCGTCATGATGGACCACGTATCCAAGGACGGCACCCCGAAGATCGTGGACCAGTGCACCCTGCCCCTCACCGGCAAGGCCGTGGTGCACCGCATCATCACCGACCTCGCGGTGATCGACGTGGTCGGCACCCCGGAGCAGCCCGAACTGAAGCTCGTCGAGTGCGCCCCCGGGGTCACCGAGGAGCAGGTCCGCGAGCTCACCGGCGCCACGCTGAGCTGACGACAGCCACGGCGGGCCCCTCGGAGGTGCCCGCCGGCGGCTTCGCGGGAACGGCGCTTCCCTGCGCCGCGCCGCGGGCCGTGGCGTAGACTGGTGCGTCCGCATCCCCACACCGGGGGTGCGGACGCACTCGTGTGCGCACCCCAAGCGGAAGGAAGGGAACCATGGGCAAGAACTCGAAGGGCAAGGCCGCGAAGCAGCCGGCCCCGGGCGAGCGCGTGGTGATCGCGACCAACCGCAAGGCCCGCCACGACTACACGATCCTCGACACCTACGAGGCCGGCATGGTCCTGCAGGGCACCGAGGTGAAGTCCCTGCGCGAGGGCAAGGCCTCCCTGGTGGACGGCTTCGCCGTGTTCTACCGGGACGAGCTGTGGCTCGAGCAGGTCTACATCCCGGAGTACCTCAACGGCTCCTGGACCAACCACGCGGCCCGGCGCTGCCGCAAGCTGCTGCTGCACCGTGCCGAGCTGACCAAGATCAGCCGCCAGGTCATGGACTCCGGCATCACCATCGTGCCGCTGACCCTGTACTTCAAGGACGGCCGGGTGAAGGTCGAGATCGGCGTCGCCCGCGGCAACCGCGAGTACGACAAGCGGCACAAGCTGCGGGAGAAGCAGGACAACCGCGAGGCCCAGCGGGCCATGCGGATCCGCAACCGTCGCGCCGGAGTCGCCTGACCGTCGTCGGGAAGGACGGGGGCAGGTCACGCCCGGAACCGTCTCTGACGTCGAGACGGCCGCAGACTCCCACCCCTGGGGGAATGGATCCGGGGCGTGGTAGGTTATGGAACTCGCAGGACGGATCAGAGCCGGACTGCACAGTGGTGATTGACAACTCCATAGAGGGAGTCGTCCCCGTCCACGGGGCCGATCGGTTTCGACGATGTATGTCGCGACAGGGGAAGCGGGCCGAGGATGCAGAGTCATCTCGTCAACGCTCTCTGCACACCAATAAGTGCCGAATCCAAGCGCACTGACTTCGCTCTCGCTGCCTGATCAGTGATCGAGTCCGTCACCCCGGGGTTGCTGTCGCCCCGGACCGTGGCGTCAGCTAGATAGCCACTGGGCATCACCCTCGCCGGGGGTCGTGATGCCGACATCAATCCGGCTGGGCCCGGGCTGTCCGCCCGTCTGCGGGACGGACAGGGCCGAGCAACACCCGCAGCAGACTGCGCCCGGAGAAGCCCTGACAACACTGCATCGGACGCGGGTTCAATTCCCGCCGGCTCCACTCACCACCTGCGCTGGCCCCGGGACCGAGAGGTCCCGGGGCCTTCGTCGTCTCCCCGGGTCTCCACCCGTGCTCCGACCCCGCCCCGCGGTAGTAGCGTGGAGGCATGAGCGACATGATCTACAACCGTCTCGGTTCCTCCGGCCTCCAGGTCTCCCAGTTCAGCTTCGGCTCCTGGGTGACCTTCGGCACCCAGGTCGACGTGGGCCTGGCCAAGGACCAGCTGGCCGCCGCCAAGGAGGGCGGCGTCAACTTCTTCGACAACGCCGAGGTGTACGCCGGCGGCGAGTCCGAGACCATCATGGGCCGGGCCATCTCCGAGCTCGGCTGGGCCCGCCACGAGTACGTGGTCTCCACGAAGCTGTTCTGGGGCATCAACGGTGACATGGTGAACATGAAGAACACCCTGAACCGCAAGTACCTCATGCAGGGCATCGACGGCTCCCTCGAGCGCCTCGGCCTGGACTTCGTGGACCTGGTGTTCTGCCACCGCCCGGACCCGAACACTCCGATCGAGGAGACCGTCTGGGCCATGAGCGACATGATCAGCCAGGGCAAGGCCCTGTACTGGGGCACCTCGGAGTGGAGCGCGGACGAGATCCGTGCCGCCTGGAACATCGCCGAGCGCCACCACCTGCACAAGCCCGTGATGGAGCAGCCGCAGTACAACCTCCTGCACCGCACCAAGGTGGAGAAGGAGTTCGCCCGGCTCTACGAGGACATCGGCCTGGGCCTGACCACCTGGAGCCCGCTGGCCTCCGGCATCCTCTCCGGCAAGTACGTGGATGGCATCCCGGCTGGCTCCCGCGGCGCCCTCGAGGGGTACGACTTCGTGAAGGACTCCATCGCGGACGAGCAGATCACCGCGAAGGTCCGTCAGCTCGTGGACCTCGCCGCCGAGCTGGACGTGACCGCCGCCCAGCTGGCCCTGGCCTGGACGGCCTCGAACCCGCACGTGTCCACCGTGATCCTCGGCGCCTCCTCCGTGGAGCAGGTCCAGGAGAACCTGAAGGCCCTGGACGTCATGGAGCTGGTGACCCCGCAGGTGCGCGAGCGCCTGGAGTCGATCTTCGCCTGACGGTCCCCCGGCCGCTGACCGGCCTTTCCCGACGACGGCCCCTCACCCGGTCCTGTCCGCCCACCCCTTCCGGTGGGCGGGCAGGCGGAGGCGAGGGGCCGTCGTCGTGCACAGACAGGGGCCAGGAGAGGTGCGCAGCCGTGTGGGGTCCGCCGTGACGTCACGCCCCGTCATTGTGACGAGGCCATGTGTGACCTCCTCACCATCGGTGCAGTACGATCTACCGACCCGTGACGCCCGTCACGGTCATCACTCATCGTTCGCACCCCAGGAGTCCCTCCATGTCTCCCTCCCACCGTCCACCGGGGGACAGGACCACCGCGCCGCCGGACCGCAAGGTCGGCATCGGCACCGTGGTCTTCGCCCTCGTCGCGGTCGTGTCCATCGCGGCCGCGTCCTTCTTCTCCGTCCGCGCCGCGGGCACCGGAGACGACCTCCGTTCGAACCTCACGTACATCGCCCCGGCCGGCGTCGGCGGCGGCTGGGACTCCTTCGCCCGTGAGGGCCAGCAGGCCATGCGCGGCGAGGGCATCGTCAACAACGTGCAGGTCGTGAACATCCCGGGCGCCGGCGGCACTATCGGCCTGAGCAACTTCGTCACCAAGTCCGGCCAAGCCAACACGATCATGGCCACCGGCGCGGCCATGACCGGCGGCATCGCCACCAACGGCTCGCAGTACACGCTCGAGGACGTCCGCCCCGTGGCCCGTATGGCGGAGGACTACAACGCGTTCATCGTCAAGGCGGACGCGGAGTGGGGCTCCATGGAGGAGTTCATCGAGGCGTGGAAGGCCGACCCGAAGGGCATGGTCTGGACCGGCGGCTCCGTCGGCTCGATCGACCACCTGGTGATCGCGCAGCTGGCCATGGATGTGGGCATCGACCCGAAGGACATCACCTTCATCCCGAAGGCCGGCGGCGGCGAATCCGTGCAGTCCCTCATGGCCGGCACCGCGGACATCGCGGTCACAGGCTTCAACGAGGTCGGCGACCAGATCGACGCTGGCCGCGTGAAGGGCCTGGCCATCACCGCCCCGGAGCGGTTCGACGACTACCCGGACCTGCCGACCTTCAAGGACCTCGGCCACAAGGTGGACCTGGTGAACTGGCGCGGCATCCTCGCCGCCCCGGGCATCTCGGACGAGGACTTCGCCACCCTCGAGGAGATCGTCACCGAGACCCGCGAGTCCGCCTCCTGGAAGGACTCGCTGGAGCGCAACCGCTGGGAGGACTCCTTCCTCACCGGGCCGGAGCTCATCGAGTTCATCCGTGAGGACCAGGAGAAGGCCCACGAGATCGTGAAGGAGCTGGGACTGTGAGCGCCGCCCCCACGCCACCGACGACGTCCCGCGCCGCCGCGCGCACCGCACCCGAGCGGTCGGCCGGCTTCGGCCACGGCCGCTCGGGCCTGGTCGTCCCGCTGATCCTCGCGACGTTCAGCACCTACCTGCTGATCGGCGTGTTCACCATGGAGGTCCCGGACGGCACCGACCCGCCGGGACCCGCCTTCTTCCCGACCATCGTCCTGGTGGCCGGCTACGCGGTGGCCGTGCTCTTGGCGCTGCGGATCCTGAAGACCCCGGAGCCGGCCGAGCCCGCCACCTTCGGCGAACACGAGGACGTCTCCGAGGAGGAGCGCCGCGCCGCCGAGGAGGCGGCGGCCGTCCAGTACCCCACGTTCACGGACTGGCGCTGCGTCGCCTGGGCCGTGGGCGGGTTCCTCGCGTTCGCGGCGCTGCTGCCGTTCGCCGGCTGGATCCTCTCGGCGGCCCTGCTGTTCTGGTGCGTGGCCCGCTCCATGAACTCGCGCACGCCGTTGCGTGATCTGGTGGTGGCGCTGACCGTGTCCTCGATCGTCTACCTGGCCTTCGGCGTCGCCCTGGGCCTGAACCTGCCCTCGGGCCTGATCGGAGGTGGCTTCTGATGGAGGCGCTGTCCATGCTCATGGAGGGCTTCGCCCACGCGTTCACGCCCATGAACCTCGTGTTCGTCCTGGTCGGCTGCCTCCTGGGCACCGCCGTGGGAGTCCTGCCTGGACTCGGTTCGTCCATGGCCGTGGCGCTGCTGCTGCCGATGACCTTCGCCATGGAGCCGACCGCCGCGTTCATCATGTTCGCCGGCGTGTACTTCGGCGGCCTGTTCGGCGACTCGACCATGGCGATCCTGATGAACACCCCGGGGCAGGCCTCGGCCATCGCCTCGACCTTCGAGGGCCACAAGATGGCCCGCGCCGGCCGGGCCCCGCAGGCGCTGGCCACCGCCGCGATCGGCGCGTTCATCGGCGGCATGGTCTCGTGTGTGCTGGTCGTGTTCCTGGCCCCGGCCCTGGCGGACCTCTCCGCGAACTTCGGCCCCGCCGAGTACTTCGCGCTCGCCCTGTTCGCGTTCGTGGCCACCTCCTCCGTGGTGGCGGACGACGTCCTCAAGGGCCTGGTGGCCCTGGTGCTGGGCCTGGGCATCGCCACGATCGGCATCGACTCGGTGTCCGGCGCGGAGCGCTTCTCCCTGGGCGTCCCGCAGCTGTTCGACGGCATCTCCCTGGTGACCGTGACCGTGGCCCTGCTGGCGCTCGGCGAGGTCTTCCACGTGGCCTCCCGCATCCGCCGCGATCCCACCGCCCGGTCCATCCCGACCGCCGGGCGCCCGTTCCTCTCCGGGGCGGAGTTCCGCGACGCGCTCCCGGCCTGGCTGCGCGGCACGGGCATCGGCCTGCCGTTCGGCGTGGTCCCCGTGGGCGGTGCGGACGTGCCGACCTTCATCGCCTACGGCGTGGAGAAGAACTTGGACCGGCGCCGGAAGACGCCCATGTTCGGCAAGGGCGCGATCCGCGGCCTGGCCGCCCCGGAGGCCGCCGGCAACGCCACCACCGGCACCGCCATGGGCGCCCTGCTGGCCCTCGGCCTGCCGGTCTCGGCCACCGCGGCGATCATGCTGGCCGCGTTCCAGCAGTACGGCCTGCAGCCCGGCCCTCTGCTGTTCGAGCGGGCACCGGACCTGGTCTGGGGACTGCTCGCCTCGTTCTTCATCGCGATGATCGTGCTGCTGATCCTGAACCTGCCGTTCGCCCCGCTCTGGGCGAAGCTGCTGCTCATCCCGAAGCCCTACCTGTTCGGCGGTATCGCGGTGTTCTGCGGCCTCGGCGTCTATGCCACCTCGGCGTCCGCGTTCGACCTGTTCCTGCTGACCGGCCTGGGCTTCCTGGGCTTCCTGATGCGCCGCTACTCGGTGCCACTGGCGCCGCTGCTGATCGGCATGGTCCTCGGCCCGCTCGCCGAGACCTCGCTGCGCGACGCCCTGATGTCCTCCGGCGGCGACTACTCCGTGTTCGTCGGCAGCGGCATCACCCTTGCGGTCTACACCCTGCTGGTGCTGGCCATCGGCATCTCGGTCGTCGGTCGCCTGCGGTCCTCCCGCAGTCAGAAGGCCGCAGCAGAGCCGGTCGCGGAGCGCGAGGAGTCATCGGTCAGCCGCTGACCGGCCCCTTCCCGACGACGGCCCCCCTCACCCGGTCCTGTCCGCCCCACCCCCGTCCGGGTGGGAGGGCGAGGGCGGAGGGCGAGGGGCGTCGTCGTGCGGTAGTGCCGTGCCGCATTCAGCG